>JAPLUM010000819.1 GCA_026397605.1 Verrucomicrobiota bacterium
GAGTCGCAGGCAAAGTCACACGTCCGAGAACGTCGCGTTTGAGAGGTGGTGCTGGATCGGCTGTAAGCATAAGTGTCGTAGCTTGGCAGCTACGACACTTGCAGACTACGATCTTCCGACGGTGCTAGGTTTGACGGATACTCTTCATCGCACAGCCGAGGACAAAAAAGCCCTCATCAGCTTTTTAAAAACACTGGCGGACCGATCACTCGAGGCTCACTTAGGATCCACACGCAGGACAAACGGTGCCGTGATTGATTTGCCACCGACTTGAATGGTGGAAAAGAGCCTTACTGTGCCTGCTCTGGGGGCATAAAATTTGAAGGATAGATCAGGGCCACCGCGAAGTTGCTCACTGATGATGTCACCACCCATCGGGTGCAGTTGGAAAACCGTTTTCTGATCATCATAGATACCCGTCACATGCGCAAAGGCATTGAGGAAAGGCTCCAACACGGTCACAGGCAGGCCCTGAGCGTCTGTAACACGCAGGCGAATCATTTGCATCTCTCCGGCTTTGCCTGAGGAAACGGATCGGCTGCCCTTGGGAATCGTGAGTTGAAACTGATAGCCGTCCACGTTTACAACCATGCTGGGCTCAGAGGCAGGCAGCGGTGTTTCTGGCTTGCTGTTACCGAGCTCGATCCTGACATACTCCTGCAACCCAGTGGCGCAGGGAACCACAGCGACCCAGAGGCGATAGTTTGAACTCATCTTGGGCGTGAACGAGAACGTAAAATCGCCCGCTGTTTCGGCCGGAGAGGCGTGAGTCAGCTGATAATCTTGAAGCTCTGAGTCTGCGATGATCAAATGGACCTCCTTCGAGTGAGTGACCATGAGGTCATCCTTTTTGATCGGCTCACCTTTCATGTTCCGCATCGTGAGCTTGCCCTCTACCTTTTTTCCAGGAACGATTTCTTTGCTGAGATTAGCGGTCACTTTGACGCTAGGACTTACCGGTTCGACGTAAACGAAGCTGTAAGGTATGCGCCGTGGGTGCAATTTCCGCTGACACTCAGAGCACAGATTGCCTGCTTCTAGGAAAACGACATCTGGGTGATCGACGCAGTGAAAAACCTCGCCATTCAGGACCTTGGCATCAAAACCTACGCCAAGTTCTTGAAGGCACTTTTTCCATTCAACGAAAACGGCCTCCACTCCCGCCTGATTCCCGGCCATGCTATCCCGAGCCATCAAGTTAATGGACCGAGCAGCACGCATGGTTTGGTCATCACGCTGAGTTTGGTCCAGGTTTGGGGTGGGTGTGCGCACGATGAGCCGCAGAGCTGGACTGCACAGTGACATCTGATCCACGACCTCTGTCGAACGCTGTTCTCTAAGCAGTTGCTCCACATTCGTGGTGACCAGTCGGACGACATTCCAGGCCTCTTCGATTGAAATCGGATTTTGCACCCTTGCTGGAACCGGAACATCTGCCCGTGCATCAAAGCCGCTAGACACAGCCAATGCGAGGATCAAAAGTCGAATCCGAATGGAGATCATGAGTACAGGATTAGCGGGCCGTTAGATCATCCGAGGTGTAAAGCTTCCGGTCAGGACCTGCCGAGCGGACTTCCAATTCGGTGGCAGAATTGGCGTGGAAAAAATAAGGCGTTCCCCACGCATCCATCAGCTCACCGTTTCCGTTGATGCGTTTGCTGGCTGGCAAGTAATTGACGTGGGCTTCATTGCCGCCACTGAGCGCTTTGATGATTTCCGCATTCGTGCCGACAGGATTCCCGCCAAACCGAAGACTGAAGTTGCGGATGTTGAGCGAGATTTCCTCCATTTCTTGCGCGACAGGGTTGGGCTTGGTGTCTGCGACATAGCTGCCGGGCACCACCACAGGCGGTGGCGGAGGTGCCTCAATGCGGACGAATTGCGACGGCAAAGAGGCTGCCAGGGGCTCCGCCTGAAGCTGAGTGGGGCTCGTGATCAATGTCGGCGCAGCGGGCCCGGCTGCCTTTGTTTGATTCACTTTCTGAGTCGTGGGAGGAGTGGGGATGGGTGCGCTTGCGGCCTCATTAGCGGTCTTAGGACGTCCCCACCACCACGCAACTAGTGCCACGATTAACAAGAGCACGAGACTCCAATATTTCTTTCTCATGAGCAACAGTTACAGGAGCAGCTTTGAAACTCAAGTGAGTCCACCTGAGGGTTCAGAGAACGTCACGCCGGTTTCATGAAGTTCAAATAACCGCCGCCAAAGGTGCTATTGAATCGACCAATGTTAGGAAGAACCGAAGCAATGTCACTTTGACCAAGACCATACCATTTGGCGAGAGTAGCAGTGTGCTCGTCTACGGAGAAGGTGGGCAGCCAGCGGCCAGTGCCGGTGTCATCAGGACCATTGATAGCGAAGGCGGGGAGCTTACCCACCATCTTTCCACCATCGACAGCACCGCCGACGATGATATGGTGACTGCCCCAGCCATGGTCACTACCTTGGCTATTGGTGGGGAACGTGCGGGAAAAGTCGGAGGCGGTGAAAGCGGTAACGCCCGTGGAGTAAGGCTTGGCAGGATTGGCACCATCCAGCTGCTCCATGGCCCGCTGGAAGGCGAACATGGCCTCACTAATTTGGGTCATTAGTCCGTAGTGGGTGCCCCCCGCATTGGCTGGCTGATTGGTGAAACCGGCTCCATCCACCTGTGCGGTGTGAGTGTCAAATCCGCCCGCAGAGCAGAAGAAGATTTGCCGTTTCATGTCAAAGGCACTGGGGCCATTGGCGGCGATAAGCCGTGCGATCATTTTGAGCTGGATTCCCAGCCCCGTGTTTGGGAAGCCGCCGAGGCCATCTGTGAATCCCGTCAGAGCCGGGTTATAGATTCCGGTCAAACCAGTGTTCCATTTGAATGTCTGGCCAGCAGCATGACCCGCTGCTTGCTGAGCGGTGGTGTAACCGCCTGCAGGTGCATCAGTAGGATCGTCTGTCGCTGCGATGTTGTTATTGAGAAGATCGCCAGTAAAAATAGCACTATCCAGCACGTTGGCGTAGGCCTGCCGCTGAAGGTTGGCATGATTGAGGTCAACGATACTCTGAATGGCTTTTTGGCGCGCACCCGTGCTGCCCATCAGTCCGCCCCCGGAGCCGCTGCTATTCATGACGACGGCTCCAGCAGTGGAAACATGATACTGAGAGACGAGATTACCGATTTGCAGGGTGTTGGCTCCGTTGAGCGAGACAGACATGGAGATTTTCCCCGTAGGATTCGCCACGGAGTCGTAAATGTCAGCAATGCGGCCACCCCAGCCGGTGGCGGGTGGAGCGTCAGGGATGGAGGTCTGCCATTGGGTGACCTGGTCACTATGAGAGAAGAGTTGCGGTGGCCGGTAGGCAGCTAGGCCAGAGTTGTACTGCGCTTTCGTCGTGGGACGAACCAGCGTTCCGACGTTTTGAACGATGGCGAGTTTCTTTTCCCCAAAGAGGGCCTGCAAACGCGCGCAGCCAGGGTGGAAGCCATAGGTGCGGCCTTGGTAATTGTAAGCAGGATCGGATCCACTGGGTCCGGTGCGCAGAGGAAGCAAAGATGAGCTAGGCAGGGCTAAATTGCCTCGGATGCCAGCGTACTCGTTGTAGGTGGTGGTGTCAGTCGGAACGATCCAGTTGTTGGCGTCATTTCCACCGGCCATAAACACACAGACGAGGGCTTTGTAGCCAGTCGGTGGTTCCGCGGCCATGAGCGAGTTCATGAGCTTCATGTCACGCAGGGTACCGGCAGCTGCACCAGCACCAGCAAAAAGGGCGGAGCGGCGGAGGAAACTGCGGCGGGTGAGGATATTGGGCGGAGTCATAAAGATTAGCGCTGAATGGTGAAGTCGGGACTGGTGAGAATGAGGTGCAGGATGGCACGGAAGCGGTCGCGGCGCTGAGCGGCGCTGGTGGTGGCTGGCGTGGAGTTTTGATCGTAAACGATCTGGGAAGCATGAGCATTCGTGACGTTGATGCCTGCTGGATTGCTGCAGGCAACGCCTGAAACTGTAAAGGTGTTGGTGCCTGTGACGGTAATAGTTCGTGCCGTGGAATTGTTCGTGAACGCATTGGCTACACTGAATGTGCCACCTGTGACACCGCTAATGCACACCGTCTGCCCAGTGGTGTAGCCATGAGCACGAGTGGTGGTAACGACACACGGGCTGGTGGCTGGCGTTGTGCCAGAGGCGATCGATGTGATCGGCAGTGCGACAAGGTCGCGCATGACGGTCTTTGCTCCAGCGGGAACTTGGTCAGCCGTCAACAGCAGACAGAGTTGGTTGATCAGTGCATCAATGTTTTGATTATGCGTCCACGGTACCGAAGTGCTGGTAGGTGCACCAAGACCGCGATTGGTGGCGTTGCCAGCGATCCAGGCGGAGTAGTCCATGGTGAGGGCACCATTGCCTGTGGTGAAGCTGCTGTATCCGTTGGTGCTGGAAGAGTTGAAGACGCCATCGTAGAGGAAATTGGCCTGGCGGATAGAACTGGTTTCAGCGGTAAGCTGGAATTCCGGTGTCGTGATGCCATGGGAGGCAAGGGTGCCGGGGAATTTGTAGTCAGGCAGGAAGTAATTGAAGACTGTATCCGCATTAACAGGAGATTGATCCAAGCTGCCGTCTGTGTTGCCCAACTGGAAGGTGCTAGAGCGTGAATTGATCGTACCAGCACGGTTGAGCGGCTGGGAGACGAGCGGGAATTGATAGACGCTGTTGTTGCCTTGGCTATTACTCCAGCCAGTTGTAGCACTGGAAATGAGGAAGGTATAAGTCTTCAGATCCACGACGGTATCCACGGTGGCTATCACATCAATTGGAGCCGGAGTGGCGCGTGTATTATAAACATTGAGCTGGACCTGATTTCCGACACTGAGATTATGATCCTCATTGGTGCGCATCGTGACACGGCGGTCATTCGGGGCAGCGAGGCCGGAACTGGCGATTGTCATGCTGCCAGGGCTAAAGCGCGGGATCATGCAGTTACCGCTGCGCAACGAGGCCGAGGTGCCGACGACGGGGATAGTGAAGACGTTACCATTGTCTCCATTATTGGCCGTTTCCGAGTGCGTAATGGTGTAAACAAGGCCGTCGATTGCCGTGCCACTCGCCGTGCCGCTTGTGAAATCCATGAAGACCTGATTACCACTCTGGAGCCAGTGATTACCCATTGAGACCGTGCATACGGTGGAGTTCGCCGGGATGCTATAAGTGCCAGAAGCCCAGCCTGTCGCGTTGACGGTAAAGGTGTCCGCATCCACGACGGTGACGCTGTAGGTCCCCGTCCAGGGGGCGGGATTGGCGTCTGTCGCGGTAAACTCAAGGAGCATCGTATTGCCCGTAGCCAGGTTATGCGCAGTGCCTGGAGGGGTGGTATCGATGCTGATCGTGCGGGCCCCCGCCTGGGTGTAGGTGCCTCCATAGGAGCTAGGACGCAGGGCGCGTCCAGCGGCAGCCACGCGCATCACAGCCTCACGCTGCTTACCATAGGCAGGCTTGGTGATCATATCCGGACTGCGGGCTTCGTAATCGAGCAGGACAGCCTTGACAACGGCCTGCATATCACCTCGGACGCCGTCACCGCGGTTGTTGAATTTCTGCACGACGCGGTAGAGATAATCACGCGAAGGATGGCTGGTGACGAGGCGCTGGATGAGCTGACGGCAGATGAAAGGACCCGTATTCGGGTGGTTAAAGAGCTGCAGGTGAGAGGTGTCAAGCTCTTGAAAGGCCAGCTGCTCATAGGCAGGCTGATTGATGTGGGTGCTGTTATGCGTCGCGAGCGGGTCGAGCGTCTGGCCGCCCAGGGTGGGCAGGCCGGGCATGACTTCATTGTTCAGCACGCGCTTAGGACCGGTATAATGCCGAGCAGGGACTTCACGCATGAGGCGTAGCCAATTCGTCGGAGCACTCAAGCCAGTGCGGTAAGCACCGTCATAGCCATCCGTCCAACCCGTGAAAACATGTGCGAAGCCGACAATCTCACGCTGGGAATAGGTGTCGATCGGGCGGTCTTGTGAATTAAGCATGAGCGTGCCGTCTGGCCACATCCTGTACAGCCCCACGGAGAACAGCTGCTTGATCTCACGCGCGTAGTTTTCATTCGGAATACGGCCTACCGTAATGTCTGGCTTATCATTATTCCGCATATCCAGATAACGGCCCATGGCAGGTGTCAGAGTGGTCGTTTCCAGGATGTCGAAGAAATTGCCGAAAGATCCTTCGTTCAGCTTATCATAGAAATAGCCCATGGCGTCGGCCCGGTTGTCCAGCGGACCCTGGCCGGAGATGACATGGATTTCACTCAGGGCAAAGGCGACGCGCTGACGGAGCTGGTCCGCATTGGAGATGGAGTTTCTCCACCAGGCATTGAAAAAGAGCGTTTCGTCGAGCTGGGCACCGCCCTCCGCATCGGCACGTCTGGTGCGGAAGATTTCAGGCTGCGTTTGCGATGCCGTCTGTGCAAACTGCGCATCGATCCAAGTTTCATAACGGCTAGGTGGATACGAGCCTGAGCTACTCGTGGCCGCGAGCGCCTTCAGAGCTGTGATGTCGGCAATGTTCGGGCCAAAACTGGCCTGGGTCAGGAAGCGGGCTGCGCCAGCGTCGGTATTGCTGTCATCCGCCCAAGTCGGTGGCGCGGGCGGAGGTGTAAAAGTGCGGGAACCATTGGCCAGGGTAAAGTTGCCGCGAATTTCTCCCGCTGGATAGGCAGCAGTGTGGAGATTGATGTAGGCCTTACCCTGCTTCAGCAGCTCACGGATATCATTCACACCGAGCGTACCAGAGGCCGCGAAGTTCCACTCATGGTGGAGAAAAGTTCCGTTCGAAGCAAACTGTGGACCATCACCGGCCAAGGGCTCAGCACCATCATAAATAATGTAGGACTGGTGGGTGAGGTAAGGGTCCGAATGCACATGCCAGTCTGTGGGGTCGATAATGCTATTGGCAGAAGACGTGCCATCTGCTGCAACAGGCTGCGGTGGCACGGGGCCATCCTGCGTGCCCGTGAGACCTCGGTAACTGACCGTCAGGATAGCACTCGTTTCTGCCTCATTGACCCGCAAAGCAGCGGTACCTACTCCATTAGTCACAGCACCGTTCTGAGAAAGCAGTGTGGCGATGTAAAGCGTGCCGCCAGTCGATCCGGCCGCAGGCACCACATAGGGTGAGAGTACATAGCCCGGCACCACAGCGCTTGGTGAGCTGGTTGCCTCTCCTGGCTTCGACCAGCCAAGGGAGAGATTGTCACTACCCACGCCTGCTTTGTGCAGGATCTCGAAATAGTAGCGTTTGCCCTGCTCGAAGGCCATCCAGGGAGATTTAGCGGAGACACCGCCGGCGACCGTGGCACGCTTGAAGCTATTGATCGTGTCGTCGTCATTCGAGAGCCAAAACTCAGCCGAATCACTGGCAGACAACCAGAAGTAATAATTGCCAGTTTCTGGAGCCGTGATGTAACCCCGGATTCGCGCTCCAAAATTGTCAGCGCTGTCATTGGGTGCAGACAACGAATTCAGGCTCGATGAACTGTTCGCGGCTGTCGTCAGAGGAATGCTGGAAATCGTGGTGCCGCTCACACCCGTCCATAGCTCACGCGCTACACTCCCACCCGCAGCCTCAACATCCAGATTCAGCACGGAAGTACTTGTGCCTACCCCATTGGAGATGGTGATCAGAATCTGGTGCTCACCAGCCGCAGTTGCCGCGCCACTGATGACACCGTTTGCATAGCTAAGACCCGCGGGTAGTCCGCTCACGGTCACGTTGCCACCGTTGCTGCCGAGCACAGAATAACTAAATGGACCACCCACCAGGGCTGTGGCGGCTGTAATGGCACCATGAGCCGGTGGTGCCTGTGGCACACTCTCAGGATACAGACGCTCCGTGGGAATGATCTGCTTCGACTGACTGGCGCTCATCCAGTAGAGTTGGGCGCGGGCGTTGCCGCCCCCTTCATAGGAGTCTAACTGGATGTCGTAGCGGGTGCCGCCGACGACAGGGAGGCGCACATAGCGCTCATTGCCCATGCCGGACCAGTCTTTGAGCGGTTTGTTGACGATTTCGAGGCTGATATTGCCGACGCTATTGTTGGCGTTGCGGCCAGCGTAATGAGTCAGCGCCATCCCGGTTGTTTGAGAGGCCGGGAAGCTCGTCAGACTCGGGGCCATGAACAGCATAGAGCTGGAGGAATCTCCCGATCCTGTGGTGTAACTGACAGTGAAGGTGCTGGCCGTGTGAGCAGTGACCGTTTTGGAAGTGTAAATTTCGTTCGTCAAATTTCCACCTGTGGGGTCCAGCATCAAACTCATGCCAGTGGTGATCGTGTTCGCTGGCAGGCCAGCAGCGGAGTAATCAACCACCGTCACACCCGTAGTGCTGGTGTAGGTGTAGGTGGCGTTTCCAGCTGGAAACACGGTGGCGACGACGATATCACGATTGTCAGTGACATTGATAGCGGCCCCCACCGTCTCGGAAGTAAAGGCATTGATGCCAAAGCTCACTGCGAAAGTGTTCGAGGTAGGTGCAGGACTGGCGAGGATGGTGTAGCGCATGTTCGCCAGTGCGTTCGCCGTGCCGGCAGTCGGGTCCAGCTCCACAATTTGGCCCGCTGCATAACCACCGGGCGTGACCGAGGTCTGGGCGCTGTAGTTCACCGTCGCCACTCCTGTGGCCGCATCATAGGTGTAGGTGTTCGCCGTGGTCTGATTGAGATTGCCACTGGTGGGGTCGATACGGATGGTCTCGCCAGCCACGAAGCTGCCAGCCTTAATGCGGGCGTTCGCGTAGTTCACCAAAATCGTGCCGGTGGTGTTGTCATAGTGATAGGTGCTGCCATCGTTGTTCGTGCCGGGGAGCGTCTTCATTTCCTGCACCTGACCGTTGAGGCGTAAAGTGCAGCCCTCATCCGCCTGCACAATGAAGGTATATTCCTCCGTGAACTGCGGCTGCACCTGACCGCTCCAGCGGACGGAGAAGGTGTCTGGATTGATCAGCGCTACATCTGGCGTGCCACTGCCAAAAACACCATCATTTTGCTCCGTCACCGCATTGCTCGTGCCGACACGGCCAGGAGCACCGGAGAAGGTCGTATTCGCATAGACAAGATTATAAACGCCCGTGGTGGTGCTGGCCGAATTGTTCAGCACAAAACCACTTCCATCCAGATTGTTGCTCGGGTGCAAGAAGGCAGTGAGCGTCGTGTTGGCTTGCGTGGTGACACCCGTGGCTGTGCTGATCAAGATCGCGCCGGGGCTGATCGCCGAAATCGTAGCATTCGTGGGCAAGCCTAGGCCTGTGATGGACATACCGACAGCCTACCCTTTGATGGATGGCACCTGCACCGTCTGGCTGCCTGCAGTGGTGGATGCACCAGCAATCGAGATCGGGAAACCGCCCAATCGACAGGTCAAATCAGTGCTCGCCTGCGCAGTCACACCCGTGCCGGTGGTGATAGTGATCGTCGAAGCGCCGATGGCCGTGATGAATTCACTCGCAGGCAGCCCCGTGCCCGTAATTGACATGCCCACATAGAGTCCGGCGACCGAAGAAACACCTACCGTGGCGCTTCCGGCTGACGTCGTCGCACCAGTCAGCGTCACTGTCGTCTGCGGGATGGCCACGGTGAAGGTCGTCGTCCCGTTCACTGCGGTAATCGGGAAACTACCATTAAAAGTCGTGGCCACGCCAGGCGTGAAAAGCGCCCCGCTGGAGAAGGACAGATCCACATTTTCAGTCACCGAACGGCTGTGCCCGCCAGTCGGCGTCACCACCACATTGCCAGCATTGTACCGGTAAGTCTGCGTCTGCGTATGCGTGAATTGATTGGCCTGTGCGATATTGCCAAAAGTGCCACCATCCCTATTCCACTGAAGGCGGCAGCGGGAGTCACCGGTTGTGTCCACATGCTCCACCCGCATTTTGTAGCGCTGCGCTGCATTGGACGGCACGGCCAACACGAAAGGAGTGCCCGCAGGGGATGTCTTAAAGGTACCCACGATTTCATCATCCGCCGTACCATCCTCTGGCGATGCCGTAGCAGCTGTATCCCAGCCGTGTTCGATCACCTGTTCACTAGGCAACTCGAAAGTGCCGTTCAAATCCAGATCCACCAGCACGCGGGCCTTATCATCGGCATCCAGCTGGAAGCGATAGTTGCCTGCGGTGCTCGGGCTTAGATACGTTTCCGAAACGGAAGAATAATTATCCGGCGAGTTCATCGGCGAGATCGTCACCCCGTTGGGCGTCCCATTGAGCCAGTTATTGTTCACCACCGGGTCAACTCGTTCGATCAGACCCGGATGGATCGGCTGGATGCTGAAATTGCAGATGCTCGTGCTGCTCGTCGGCAGCCCAGCGCTCGGCGGCAGCGCGATGGTGAAGGTTGCCGCCGTTTTTGCCGTCACGAGAAAGTTCTGATGATTGTACACCGCCGTATTCAGATTCCCACCGCCGTAAGTCAGCCTCACCTGCGTCGTGTTCGGTGTCAGAGCCGCCAGCAGTGTCGCCAGCCGGGTGGAGGACACACCCGTCGGGGTGATCACTGCCAAACTGCCCGCATAATTGTTACCGACGAGGCCGTTCCTCGTATATTGGTAATTTGCCGAGTCACCAAAGTTGGCCGCGTGTACAAAGATTCCATTGCTATGATCATAATACCGAGCCGTCAGTCCCGTGCCAGAGGCCACGGTGCTATTGCCGATGATCACCGTCGCCACTTTCTTCGCCTGATCGATCACTGGCGGGACATAGATCCCGGCACTCGTGGTTGTCAGCGTAGCCGTCACAGACTCGCTCCCCTCCACCACGTCATCTACAGATGGATTCACAAAAATCTGCTTGGATCTCTCCCCTGCCATGAAGCTCATGGTTGTCGAAGGCGCGGCATAGTCACCGGGAGCACTTGCCGTTCCGCTAAGTGAAAAATTCACCGTTGCAGGAATCAGACTGCGCGTGCGGTTCAACGTAAACGTCCCACTCTGCGGGCCATCTTCAAATGCCTCTGATTCTGAAGCCACGATCGATACCACATCAGGCACGGCAATTTCTGCAGTGATTTCCGCCAAATCATCGCTGATCCCATCATTATTACTGTCTGTAGCGGCCAAAGGATTCAGTCCACTTTTCCGCTCCACCCAATCACTCACGCCATCATTGTCCGTATCCACATCAGTCACCTCTAGGCGATAAAACATCCGCGTCCCTGCTGCCTTCAGCACACTGATCACCTGCCCCGCATTATCCGCTGCCGGCACAAACAGCGTCGCCCCATTCACAGGCAGCACATGAGACACCGCAGTGCTAAAGCTACCCCCAGGAGACACATCACTCATCACCCGATACTTCTTCCCAGCTTCAGCCTTGAAAGTAAAAAGAATGTTTCCTGCCGTGATCACCATATTCCCCACCTTGATGCAATCACTCGCATTGCGCGGATCAGTCGCCGCCACCGACTCCACATAGTTCGAGCATCCATCCTTATCCTCATCCCCGCTCGGGCTTAAACCCCACCCATTATAAAGAGCCTGCCACACATCATCCAGTGTATCAGGACTCCCCACACCTGGAGCCGTGCTGTAAAAATCCGTCGCCGCCGAAGCCTGAGACGTCAGCAAACCAGCACACAAAGTCACGACCAGCGCAGCCGCAGAGATCGAAGATAAAAAAGAACGTATCATGGTAAAAGGTTGGGTTGGGCAGCCGTAAACTCCGCCAGATCAAAAAGGTTGTGGTGGCGAATTAAGAGCCCGTTAAATCAGAAATCGCGTTCAACGTCAAGCCACTAGATGAAAATGAAATTACCCTCCCATTTCCATCACCAAGCCCAAACATCGAACCAATCCTCAATTCAAACGCCTCACCACGCCCGCACACTCAAAAATTTCCCAGCAACCGACCCTCGAGTCAATATTGATTTTATTGAAATTACACGCATCCGCAAACAATCCTGTTTTCAATTTCAGACTTGCGCCACGAGCCATGACGATTCGTGAAAACTGGCTTGTGGAGTGGTGGTGAATTGGAGTGCAGGAGCGAGGTAATATTGGGCACACCAATTCACCCCGCTTAGCCTCGTCATTTGAACTTCGTCATTCGGATTTAGGATTTCGTCATTCCCCCCACCGCGCCTCCCGACGCTGCGTCCTCATTCTCAGCTCTCCGCATTTCCCTGCCGCGCCCTTGGTCCAACGAAAATAATTTTGCTTTTTCAAAAAATAAATCGACTTTAAAACAGATTTTCGGTAACGATGATCAATATTCGGGGTTAATATCCACTGACCACTCACAATTCTAAATCCATGAAAACGCCAAAAATCCTCTGCGCCTTTGCAGCCCTCGCCTTTTCCCTCACCGCTTCCGCCCAGACTGCGACCACCGATCCTGTTGGGTTTACTACGATCACAGCAAACGCAAATTCCGACTGTCCTATCGGACTGCCATTGAATAGAGCACCTGTGCTGCAAACAACTATATCGGGAATTTCTGGGAATGTCCTGACTGTGAATGCTACCCTTGTTGCAAGTGCCTATGTTTACACTTCGCCAACGCAAACCAATTACTTTTATGTATCGATCAAGTCGACCGTAAATTCGGCAAGTTCTGTAAATGGTAAATGGTTTCAAGTTTTATCAAATACAAGCACCACAATAACAGTAGATCCTTCAAATCCTGCAACTGTTCAAGTGCAGGGACTTGCGGTTGGTGACACAATTGAAATCATTCCCTTCTGGACTTTAAATACATTGTTTCCTAATGGCCAAAGTCTCACAGCAACAAGTAACCTTAACATTTTGCAAGACTTGATTTCTGAACTGCCCCAGGATATAGCTGGTGTAAACCTCTCAACGAAACCCTCTTCTTGTTATTGCACAGATTTGACGGAAGTAGCTGCTCCTGGATGGTATAATGCCAATACACTAGAAGCTACTGGGGATAATCCCATTGTTCCAGATTCTTATCTTATTCTCAAAAACAAAGGGGCTTCTCAGCCAACTACTATCACTGGCACAGTGCCAATGTCTAACAAGACATCTTCAATCGTCAGATTAGTGTCTGGTCGGCAAGACAATTTCATTGTAAATCCTTTTCCAATAGCTATTTCTTTGCCAGAAACCAATTTGTTTGAATCTGGAGCTTTCGAGGTTACGACAAATGTGAATTCCGTTAAAGACATTTTATACGTGTGGAATGGTTCTGAAACGGGCTTCAATATTTCAGCAAGCAAAACTTACATTTACACCAATGATTTGAGTGAAGTGCCTTCTGCTGGTTGGTACGACGCAAACACACTTGCAGGTCCCTTTCTTCTTGTTGATAAACTTGTGCCGGCTGGTGGGTCTATGATAGTCCGAAAAGCAAATGGTCCTGCCGTTGAAATTAGCTGGAAAGCGCCTAAGCCGTATTAAACAAAACTAAACTAAACTCAATTCTCTAAGTTTTTATATGAATCAAGTAATCAAAAGCATCTTATTATTGCTTATAGTAACCACAACCGAATCTTATGCTGCCGTTAGTTTTACCGGTCGTTATTCAGGTTCGAAC
>JAPLUM010000112.1 GCA_026397605.1 Verrucomicrobiota bacterium
TTATTGAATGCTGGCGACAGCACCTTACTAGCCATGGGTAAGCCGCCCGACGAAGAGGCCTGGACGGTCACTTTAGCAGACGGAGCCCAGGCACTGTCGCTCAAAGATCGCGCGCTCAGTGGTAGCGGCTTCATGGTCAAAGGTGCCCACATCATGAATCCCCGCACGCTTCGTCCCGTGGCGATCCAAGAGCAGCGCAGTTATGCTTTGGCACCATCAGCTGCTTTGTCGGATGCGCTTTCGACGGCCTTCATGATTATGGATCGGGAAGAAGTCACTGCCCTGTGCGCCAAGTATGCAGACCAAGTCGAGGCTTTGTGGGTTTGATCCATGATAGAACCCCAGAGGCCGGACGTTCCTAGAGCCTTCATGCGTTTCTTCAGCCTACTTGCCAGCCTTTTTGTCGGACTTTCCTTGGCCAATGCCGCGGACAAACCCAATGTGATTTTCATCCTCGCGGATGATCTCGGATACTCAGATCTTGGCTGCTATGGCGGCGAGATTCAGACACCGAATCTTGATGGTCTGGCCAAGAACGGACTGCGCTTCACTCAGTTTTACAATACTGCCCGCTGCTGGCCGTCTCGCGGAGCTTTGCTCAGCGGCTATTACGCGCAGCAGATTCATCGGGATCAGTTGCCTGAAGTTCCAGGCGGAGGCCAAGGCGTGCGTCAGAGCTGGGCTAGACTGCTGCCCGACTTTTTAAAACCCGCAGGCTATCGGAACTACCACAGTGGCAAATGGCACATCGACGGCAAAGTGCTTGAGGCAGGCTTTGATCGCTCCTTAGACATGCACAATCAGGGCAATTTCTTCACCGCGAAGGGCAACTTGATCGACGATCAACCCATCGAAACGCCTGCGGACGAAAAAGGGTACTACGCCACCATTGCCACAGCCGATCACGCCATCGATTGCCTGAAGGATCATGCAGCCAATCATGCCGACAAACCCTTCTTCCACTACATCCCCTTCATCGCGCCCCACTTCCCTCTTCATGCCCTACCTGAAGACATCGCCAAATACCGCGACCGTTATTTGGCAGGCTGGGACAAGATGCGTGAAGCACGTCATGCCAACCTCAAATCCGCCGGCATCACTCAGACCGAGTTATCTCTGCTAGAGCGGGAAGTCGGCCCACCTTACGACTTCCCAGATGCCATGAAAACGCTCGGCTCTGGAGAAGTGAACCGCCCGCTGCCATGGACAGAACTCACCGACGAACAGCGCCGTTTCCAAGCCACCAAAATGGCCATCCACGCGGCCATGGTGGACCGCATGGATCAGGAAATCGGCCGCATCCTGGCCCAACTCAAGGCCATGAAGGCTTATGAAAACACCCTGATCTTTTTTGCGTCAGACAATGGCGCCAGCGCTGAGATCATGGTGCGTAATGGCGGTCATAATCCCCAAGCCGAACCCGGCAGTGTCGAGACCTATCTCTGCCTAGGACCAGGCTTTTCCAGTGCAGCCAACACACCGCATCGCCGCCACAAAACCTGGGTGCATGAAGGTGGCATCAGCACTCCCCTCATCGCTCATTGGCCCAAAGGCATCACGGCCAAAAATGAACTGCGCACCACCCCGGCCCACATGATCGACATCGTGCCGACCATTCTCGAAATCGCCGGTATCGAAAAACCCAAACAATGGAAAGGCGAGTCCATCCCAGAAGCGCCCGGCAGAAGCCTAGCCCCAGCCTTCGCCAAGAACGAAACCATCGCCCGCGACTCACTCTGGTGGCTGCATGAAGGCAACCGCGCCGTCCGCGTCGGTGACTGGAAACTCGTCGCAGCTGAAGGTGATCCCTGGGAACTCTACGACCTGAAAACCGACCGTGCCGAGCAGCACAATCTCGCTGCAAAGATGTCCGAGAAGGCCAAGGAACTGGAACAAGTTTGGCTGAAGCAAACCAACGAATTTACGGAACTTTCCAAAAAGACCCTCTCCGAGCAACCACAGGCTAAACCCAAAGGAAAAGGCAAAGGTAAAGGCAAGAAAAAGTAAGCTGAGGTGCCGGAGGAAACCAGCAAATATCCCGACGCTCAGATGTTCGGCGATCTGCCATCCTCTGGCTTCTATCTGCGCCATCTGAAAGCCCTAACGCGTAGCGCTCATGAATGAAGCCAATAAGGGCTTAAGTCCGTGCCACTCTCGCCTGCCCCCTTTCATACTTAGAACGGGGTCAGTATAACGGGGTCAGGCAACTGGCTGACAATTTTCAACTAGCCAATGAATCAGACTATTTTGTCATGCAGTTGTACCCTGACATCGCTATCCGTGCCGCCGTTCTCCCTAAAGTTTTGCGTGAACGCGGTTGATGCGGAGCACTGATGAAGACTCGGGAATCTCAACGATCTTCCACACCCGAATCTAGGTTCGAGTTCGAGAGCAGGATCGCCATTCCTCGTCTCCAGCGGTTTCATCAGCCGTCCTCGTCGATCAACAAGCAGGCACGTTACCGAGCGCTGCCCTGCATGATCTGGCGGACGCCGTTGTCGAACTCGGCGGTGAAGACGATGGTCGAACCGCTGATCGCGGGACCACGACCAATGCTTCCGGCTCCGCTGGCGGCCATGTTGGTCGTCGGCAGGGAGATGGACTTGATCTTGCTCGGCTGGTTTTCGAAGAGCTGGCCTTTGCGCAGGCGCAGGTAGGGGCGGCGCAATGGGAGGCCGCTGACGGTATCGCCACGGCTCACGTTGCCGACAAATAGGGCCTGATCCGTCCCCGCCGCTGCTCCGGTGAGG
>JAPLUM010000323.1 GCA_026397605.1 Verrucomicrobiota bacterium
ACACCCGCTTATGTGGTCGATCGCGGTTTATTGAAAAAGAACCTGGAAAAGCTGGCCATGGTGCAGCGTGAATCTGGGGCAAAGATCTTGCTGGCCATGAAGGGGTTCTCCATGTTTGCCACCTTTGATCTGGTGCGTGAATACTTGTACGGCTGCTGCTCCAGCGGACTGCATGAGGCGCTACTCGGGCACGAAGAGTTCCGCAAAGAACTGCACGTTTATGCGCCGGCCTTTAAGCAGGCTGAGATGGAGGCGATCATCCCCATCTCACACCACATCAGCTTTAACTCGCCCACTCAATGGCAGAAATGGAAACCGATGCTGGACGCGGCCCGTGCCGCTGGCAAGCATGCGCCCAGCCCGGGTATTCGGGTGAATCCTGAACACAGTGAGGTCGAGTGCAGCCTCTATGATCCATGCTCACCTAGTTGCCGACTCGGCACGCGGGCGGATACTCTCGATAAAGAAGACCTCACAGGACTCGAGGGCCTGCATTTTCATGCCTTGTGTGAGCAAGACAGCGATGTGCTAGAGCGCACTCTAGCTGCGGTTGAGAAGCGTTTTCCCAAGCTGCTAGCTCAGGTCAAATGGGTGAACATGGGCGGTGGTCACCACATCACTCGGAAGGACTATGACGTGGAGCGTCTGATCCGAGTCATCCGCAGCTTCAAAGAGCGCTATGGTGTCGAAGTATATCTGGAGCCGGGCGAAGCTGTCGCGCTAAACACGGGCTACCTGATCGCCAGCGTGCTGGACATCGTGCCCACGGACATCCCCACTGCCATCTTAGACACTTCCGCCACTGCGCATATGCCAGACACACTGGAGATGCCCTACCGCCCACACATCCTCGGCACAGAGAAGCCTGGCGTGCTGCCACACACCTATCGCCTCGGCGGCATGACCTGTTTGGCAGGCGATGTCATCAATGAATACAGTTTCCCCGAGCCACTTCAAATTGGCCAAAAGCTCGTCTTCACCGACATGGCCCATTACACCATGGTGAAGACCAGCACCTTCAACGGCGTTCCCCACCCCGACATCGACCTCTATGATCCCGAAACTGGCGTGCTTCGCGTGGTCCGGCGTTTTGGCTATGCGGACTTTAAGCAGAAGCTTTCCTGAAAAACCGGGAGGGAATGCCCCGGGCATTTGGATCTACCTGGAATAGTTTACTTGATTCGCAACTCGCATCCGGTCTAGGATTCACGAATGGAAGCAGAATCTACACCCGTCGCAACAAAACCGAAGCTCGGGTCAGGCCGCTCCAAGGGGCTGCTCTTGTTGGGTGTCGTCTGGCCCAGCGCGACAATCTTGTTTGAATGGCTTACACGAGCCTGTGCGGCTGAATTTTTTGATCCTTTACCTACTTGGATTCACCTATTTCTGGTGTTGTTGGTGCCAGTGACGGCTTTTTGTGCTTGGCGGCGTTCCGGGCATGACGATCTGACTATCGCAGTCCCCCATGAGCGCGTTTTGCTAGGCGCGGCTTGGTTTGTGGCGTCGGTATACATTCTGTCCTTTGTGTTGATCACGATTCAGTCGATGTACTTAATCATGCTGGTTCCCTTAGCCCTTGCTGCAGAGGCTGGGATGGCTGCTTTGCTGCCTTGGATGGCTGCTTCGCTACCTTTTATGGCACTGGGTCCGCTCATGGCGTGGCTTACGCTTTGGTTTACTCAAAAGCGGCTCGTCAAAGGAAGCACCTCTTCACGGCTTCCCTGGGTAGGCGCAGCTGCCGCAGCTCTGGCGCTTTGTTTGGTTGAGGTGCCACTTCTGTTTACCAGCAAAGTAGCGCAGTTCCATCGGGGAGCACAGCCCAGCGTCAAATGGACCTATGAAAAGGGTATCCGCTGGATCGGGTCTGAACCGATTTTAAGACAGCTTGCTTATGGGAGGCTGAACACACCTCCTGGTCTTTTTTGCTGGATGGGAGGTGGTGGGCTCTATTCGTTTCGAAACTTTTCTGATTTAGCAAGCACTGAATCGGCAAGTGATCTGTATTATCGATCCTATGGGCGGCTGCATACACAGTTACAACCGCTCCCGATAGCACAGAGTCACCTTGATTTTGATGAAAGAAGAGGCGGCTCTGAGGATGGTATTAACGGCTTTGTTTGGGACTCCGATGTGGGTGGGGATCGGACGGGTGTGAGGATGAAAGGACTGACGATGAAATCATCTCGGTTAGATTGGCATCTGGACCCAGTATCGTCGCTGGCTTACGGCGAATGGACCATTGAGTTTAACAATAGCTATTCCAATCCTCAAGAGGCGCGCTGCCAGATACTACTGCCTCCATCTGGTTTTGTATCACGCCTGACCTTGTGGGTGAATGGAGAACCTCGTGAAGCAGCGTTTGCAACTCCCTCAAAAGTGAAAGCTGCTTATCAAACCGTGGCTATACAGCAAAGGCGTGATCCGGTGTTGGTGAATATAACTGGCCCCGACAGGATCATGGCCCAGTGTTTCCCCGTGCCTGTTGGCGGCATGATCAAAATACGTCTGGGAATCACCGCACCGATTCCAGAAGAGGGACTTGTCATGCCAGCATTAATAGAACGTAACTTCACCATCCCCGAAGGCACCCGACATCATACCTGGCTTCAGAGCCC
>JAPLUM010000121.1 GCA_026397605.1 Verrucomicrobiota bacterium
TCGGCGGCATCATGGACTGCGACATCATCGCCAACGGCATCATCGCCGCCGCGCAGGAAGTGTCCCTCAATATCCCTCTCGTCGTCCGCCTAGAGGGCAACAACGTCGAAGCAGGAAAAGCAACCTTGGCTGCCAGTGGTCTTGCCATCACCAATGCTGAGGGCCTCACTGATGCCGCTCAGAAAATTGTCGCTGCTGTCGGCAAAGCGTAAGCGTCTGACCTGAATACTCATGAAAAGGCCGACAACTAAAAGTTGTCGGCCTTTTTCGTTTTGCTGGCCATCCTCAAAATCTAGGTTCAAGAGATCAACGCTAAACGCCCACAAAAAACCCGTGCTCGCAGTGCGTGCACGGGTTTGAGGTATTGAATTGATTCAGGCTTAGTTCGAGCGACCAAGATAGCTATTATCTTCAGTCTTCACGGTGATTTTGTCACCAGGTCCGATGAAGAGTGGAACCTGAACGATGAGTCCAGTCTCCATGACAGCTGCTTTGTAAACATTGTTCGCAGAGTCACCTTTGACACCTTCGGGTGCCTCGGCCACAGCCATGACGACGGAAGGTGGCAGCTCGATACCGACGACGATGTCATCAGCCAGCTGAACCGTGTACTTCTGACCTTCGATCAGGTAGTTTTTGGCATCACCGATTTGATCAGCCATGAGGACGACGTCCTCAAAAGTTTCAGGATGCATGAAGTGGTAGTCGCTACCGTCTTTGTAGCTGTATTCATGCGGCTCACGGTTGAGATTCACGGACTCCAGAGACTCATTGGAAGTCATGCGGAGGTTATACACTTTGCCTGTGCTCAGAGCCTTGACGGACATCTGGACAAAGGAGGCCATGCGTGGTGGAGTTTTCAGCTCGAAAGCAGAGACGACACACACTTCGTTGTTATGACGGACAGCGTGGCCTTTACGGAGGTTGATGACGGGGGTGGATGCCATAGAGCGGGGGTGTTTAAACAGTTAGGAGAGGAAAGCAAGAGACAATGCAGGCACCCTCATCTGATTGAAGACGGAATTTCACCCGAGAAGCTCAAACCGTCACTGACTCAATCACCCCAAAAAGGCGGAAGCAGGCACGCCATGAGCCCCAGGACGGCAGACAAATAAACGGCCTGCCTGAGGCTCGTAGAGGCCAGGCTTCAGACCTGTGGTGACATATAGATCTCTGAGCTCAGGCCCACCAAAGGCGCATGCCGTGGTCTCGATGCAAGGGAAGTCGATCTGCTGCTGCACACTGCGCGCAGCAGGATCATAGCAGATCACTTTTCCACCATGGCAAAAGGCCACCCAGAGCCGATCTTCACTGTCGATGGTCATGCCATCTGGACTGGTGACGTCCTCTGAAGTATCCCAAACAACGCGCTCATTGGAAATAGCACTGGTGCTGACATCGAAGTCAAAAGCGCGAATCTTCTTACTCGGCGTGTCGATATAGAACATCGTGCTACCGTCCCGAGTCCAGACGATGCCGTTGGAATTGGTAACTGGGCTGAATTTCTGTTCGATCCGTAGATCCTGATGGAGGCAATAAAGTGCCGCCTCTTGCCGCTTCTTTAAACAGATAGTGCCGGCCCAAAAGCGGCCTGCAGGGTCACATTTGCCATCATTGAACCGGTTGTCCGGCAGCCCAGGCTCAGGATCGCCAATGAAGGTGCTGAGTCCAGTGGCCTCATCCAGGAAATGGAAACCGCTGTCCCCAGCCCACACAAGGCCGCCAGAAGCACGCGGCACGACGACACCGACACGCTGGCCGACGTCCCACGTGGATTCCACTCCTGAAGCGGGATCATAGGCGCAGATTTTATGGGACTCGATGTCCACATAGAGCAGACGATTTTGGTGCCAGAGGGGGCCTTCGCCCCAAACAGAGATTTGCGTGCCAACAGGTTTGACTTGGATCATCATCTCTCATCGCTGATACCTGCGGGGTGGTCAAGTGCGCCATCCTTGCCATAACCGCAAAGAGTGGTTATCTATACGCCATGCTGCCTTGGTTTCAAAACGACGCCTTCCCGATCTACCTCGCCCCCATGGCGGGTGTGACGGACATGGTCTTTCGCGGACTCTGCAAGGAACTCGGGGCAGATGTCGTGGTCACGGAGTTCGTCTCCGCAGAGGGCATCATGCAGCGGGATGACCGCACGCGGCACTACACAGACTTTGATGAGGCGCAGCGCCCGATGGGTGTTCAGCTTTTCGGCGCAGATGGCATCCGCATGGGAGAGGCAGCGCGAAAGATTATCGATTGGAAGCAGCCGGACTTCATCGACATCAATTTCGGATGTCCCGTCAATAAAGTAGTATCCAAAAACGGTGGCTCCTCACTTCTTAAAGATTGCCCGCTACTGACCAGCGTGGCTCGGGATGTGGTGAAGTCAGTCCAAATTCCCGTCACTGCCAAGATGCGTATCGGCTGGGATGCCCAAACGATCAATGCAGTCACTGTGGCGAAGTTGCTAGAAGATGCAGGCATTCAGGCGATCACCGTGCATGGCCGCACGCGGGCGCAGGGCTACAGTGGGTTGGCTGACTGGGAAGTCATCGCCCAGGTAGCAGATGCAGTGAAGATCCCAGTCATCGGGAATGGCGACATCGCCAGCGGAGCCGACGTCGAAGTGCGTCGCGCTCAGACCAACGTGCGGGGTGTGATGATCGGGCGTGCAGCCATGGCCAATCCATGGGTCTTCCAAGAAGCCAAACACTACCTGAAAACCGGTACGCATGCCGAGCCTGCCACCATCGAGCAGCGCTTTGCCCTGATGCGTCGTCACTGTGAAATGGCCATCCCGCGCAGCACGCGTGGGGGCGAGTTCGAAGTGATCCGCTCCATGCGTTCACGTTTGATGAGCTACACCCGCAGCATTCCTGCTGGGAAATACTTGCGTGGCCGCTTCACCCACATCGGCACCCTCATGGAACTGGATGATATTTTAGCCGACTATTATGTGCATCGGGAAGCCCACATGACCCGGCAGGATAGCGGAGAAAGTGACATCGCCAGCCTAAGCGAGATAGCGGACGATTAAGGCTTGGTCGTTTTTTTGAGCCCCTCTTCGATTCGCTTCAGAAGCTTCGGCTCCGTAGGCAGCAAGGCGAGAGCTTTTTCAAAAGCCTCACGCGCTTTGTCCAGATCATTCATTTTTAGATAGGTCTGGGCGATGTGCTCAATGATTTCAGCGTCATCGGAATCAGGCTCTTTGATCAGCTCAAGCGCACGCTCCAGCTCTTTGAGCGCATTGGGGTAATCCCCCTTTTTAAAATACCACCAGCCGAGGCTGTCGATGTAGGCAGCATTGCCGGGCTGAAGCTCATTCGCCTTCCGAATTAGCTCGCCAGCTTTATCCAGATACCTTTCTTGATCCAACCACATGAAGCCGAGGTAATTCATGGTATTGGCAGCATCCTCGCTTTCCTCCTTGGGCGTGAGTGTGATAGCTTTTTCAAACATTGCCCCAGCTTGATCAGCCTTCCCTGCCCGCTCCAGCGTCAGCCCGTATTGGAAATAAAAACGGTGATTCACCAGCTCTGACTGACTGTTTTCAACCAGCTGATGTGCCCGCTCAAAAGACTGGATCGCCTTTTCCCAATGCAATAGCGCGCGCTGAGCCAAGGCTGCCTGGACGTGAAACATGGGCACATCCGGGTAAAGCTTCACACTGCGCTCAGCGAGCAGAATCAGCCGCTCATACATCTGGGACTTCAGCAGAAGATCCCCCAATTCCTGGTAATCCACAGCCTCACCGCCAGCCAGCTGGATGGCGGCCTCCAGATGCGGCACCGCTTTGGCCGGCTGCTCACGCAGCATGTAGGCATTCACCAGCAAACGCTGCTGCTCCACGTCAGTCGGGACTTCGGCCACGATCTTTTCCAGCACGTCCAGGGACTTGTCCTTTTCCTCAGCGGCCTCATACAAACGATACAACAACTTCCGCGCCTGCAAATTTCCGGTCTGGGTGCTAAGTTGCTCACAGAGCGACCTTGCGCGGTCTAACTGATTACTGAGCAGGAAGTATTGCGCCACCTCCAGCCGAGTTGGCTCCCCCCTACTGCCACTAGGAGTCAGCGAGAGAGCCTTATCAAAAAAAGCATTCACTCGGCGCAGGTGCTCCGCTTGATTTTCTGTTTGGGCCAGCGGCCAGACCTGCTGCGCGGCGCGTCCTGCCTCCATCCAGAAAGCTGGCAAAGTGACGAGCTGTTTTAAAGCTTGGTCCATGACAGCGATGGCCTCGGCTCGCATGCCGCGGCTCAGATAACTCAGACTCGCAAAAGCATAGACTTCAGCCCGAGTCGGAAAACGTTTTAAGACGTCCTGAAGCACCTCTTTTGCTCGATCAGACTCAAA
>JAPLUM010000271.1 GCA_026397605.1 Verrucomicrobiota bacterium
TGCTCTCGAATTGTTTCGTTGCTGTGCTTCGTCGCTGCCGCCATAGGCAATCTCTTCGCACGCGAGGCTCAAAGGTACAGTGACAATTTTGTCACTTTCGTATTCCGCAAACTTTAGAATCATTCTCGGAACACATCTGGCCTCCGGCCTGACATCGGTCAGAGGCGTCCCGCCTTTTTCCCCGAATCGAAAACCAGTAAGTCCTTTGGCGTTGGTTCAAAGACGATCTGCCAGACATCTTTTCCGAAGATTAGTGCCTTAGGCAGAGCCGGTAACGTTGCAGGCTGCTGTTGGGTTTATCGGGCAGCGTACGTTCGATCAGGCCTGCATCCATGGCAGGTTGCAGGTAATTTTTGCGGAAGGTGGGGCGGTGGTTCAGGCCCAGCTTCTTCATGCAGGCGAGCGCGGTGAGCGGTTGTTTAGCCAGGCACTTGAGCAGAGCCCTCACTTGGTCGCTGACTTGATCGCCCACTTGGTCGGTCGCCGCGGCTTCATTCAGAGCTTGCAGCAGGGCAGACAGCAGAAATTCAATGAAGGCTGTGGACTGGCCCGCTTTGTCAGAGGCGGCTAGCGCTGCGTAATACTCCGCCTGCCGGTCACGGATCACCGTTTCCACTGGCAGCCAGGCCAGAAGCGGCTTCCAACGGCTCAAGATCAGCGTCTGCCACAGCCGCCCCATGCGTCCGTTGCCATCGGCAAAGGGATGAATGAACTCCAGCTCATAATGAAACACACAGCTCGCGATCAAAGGATGCGCATCGGTTCTTTTCAGCCAAGCCAGCAAGTCATTGATGAGTCCCGGCACACGTTGTGCGGGTGGAGCCAGATGCACGATCTTCTCTCCTTGAGCAATGCCCACACCACCCGAGCGAAACCGTCTCGGCCGGTCCACCAGTCCGGTCATGAGCAGCTTGTGGGCTGCCAGCAGATCTTTCGATGACGCAGGTCTCCACGTTTCCATCGCCTCATAAGCGGCGAAGGCATTGCGCACCTCCTGAATCTCCTTGGGGGCACCGAGCACCCGTTTGCCTGCGATCACCGCCGTCACCTGCTCCAGCGTGAGCGAGTTGTTCTCGATGGCCAGGGATGCCTGGATCGTCCGCAGCCGGGTCCCTCGGCGAAGGGCAGGAGGCGTCGGTATGCCCTGCTGTCCGGTCATGCGACCCAGCGCCTCGGCGATGTCTGCCACCCGTGCCAGCACGCGCGGCGTCAGGGTGAAAGACGGCTCATAGGGGGTGCTCATGCTTGAAGAAATAGTAAAGCCTTCTCCTCACTCTCCTCAATCGCTAATTCCACGGCCTATTTGGCTTTGGCCAGCAGGGCTCGGGCTTTGTAAGCGGGATTGGTCACTCATGGTTAACTGGAGCGGAATAGAGTGGGAAGATAAAGCGTCAAAGTGGGAAGATAAAGTGTCCGTCCCTTTGCGGAGCTCGTCCCTTTGCGGAGCTAATATGGATGGCAAGGAAAGAGGCGGTAAGAAAAGAGGGTGAGGGAGTTCCTCGTTCTTGGTTCTTGGTTCTGGGGCTTCCCCGCTGTGAAGCTGCTTTCTGACCCATCTTTTTAAACCGCTCATGAACCCTGATAGCCGCTAATAAAAAAGCTAAGCCATTCATTTTCTGTTTCTTTCATTAGCGTTTATTCGGTTCCCATAAGCGGTTAAAAAATTCTGGGACTTTGGGGCCAGGCATGTCCGAAAGTTTGGGTTTCGGGGATTTGGCTGGATTTGCGCTCCAAGGCTTTTTTATTGAGAATTAGAGGAAGATACTGAGACTGGAGGGCTCTGTTGAGACGCTGAGGGCGAATGTTGAGATTCATAGAGCTTGAGTGCTAGCTCATAAGACTTGTGCACCAGCTCAACGTGACTTTGCACTGGCGCGCAAGGGCTGCGAGCTAGCTGGTGGCCATTGGAGCTAACGGACAGTTCCTTTGCGCAGGCGCATGAAGGCTGGGAGCTAGGGTATGGATCCTTTGCTCAAGGGGATGAATATTGTGAGCTAGCGCATGAGGGCTATGAGCTGGCGCACGTCCCCTTTGCGCAGGCGCATGAAGGCTGTGAGCTAACGCATGAGGGCTGTGAGCTAACGCATGAAGGCTGTGAGCTGGAGACCCTGCGGCAAAAGATGAACGAACTGATCCTGAATGGCAGGAGGTGAGCCTCAGAGCCACAGAGCCCACAAATTCCGCAGGCGGGACGCCTGCGCTCCATGCCCTCTGACTTTTATATCTCCGTTCCGGGCTCCGGCTCGGCTTTAAAAGTCCCTGTGCCGACGAGGCGCTCAAAGATGGGGCTGGCCATGAGGGTGGTGATCACGGCCATGATGGCTAGCATGGCAAAGATCTCGGCGGAGATGATGCCTTTTTGCAGGCCGATGTTGATGATGATCAGTTCCATCAATCCGCGCGCGTTCATCAGCGCGCCGATGCCCATCGCGGTGCGATTATCCTCGCCCGCGAGTCGCGCGGCGAGCCAGCAGGCGCCGAACTTCGCCGCGATCGAGACGA
>JAPLUM010000052.1 GCA_026397605.1 Verrucomicrobiota bacterium
TCTGATCCACCGTTGGATTTCCCTACCCGCCACATTGGCCCCCTGGCAGCAGGCCACGCTGCATGCCAAAGTCACTGGCTACATTGCCACACTCACTGTCGATAAAGGCGATGCTGTGAAAGCAGGCCAAATCCTCGCCACGCTCGAGGTTCCAGAGCTCCAGGCCGACATCGCCAAATCGAAAGCCGAAGTCACAGCAGCCAGCATCGAAGTGAAGCGCCTCCATGAAGCTCGTGCGAAGTCTCCGGACCTCATCCTGCCACAATCCGTCGATGACGCTGAGGCCAAGCTCGCCATCGCCAAGGCCGGACTGGAGCGCAGCGAGACGCAGATTCAGTTCGCCACACTCAGAGCGCCCTTCGACGGCATCATTACTGCTCGTCATGCGGATGTGGGTTCCCTCGCGACAGCAAACACCAGCAAGCTCCTCGAAGTTACTGATCTCAGCACGCTGCGCCTGCAAATCCCCGTCACTGAGCTCGAAAGCGGTCTTGTCACCGTCGGCAAGCCGATCAAAGCTCAGATCGATGCTGTCGGTGCAACACCCGTCGAAGCCAGCATCAGCCGCATCGCTTACGCCCTCGATCCCGCCACGCGTACTATGCTCGCCGAGGCCGATTTGAAAAACCCCGACCTCAAGCTCCGCTCCGGCATGTATGCGATGACGAAGATTGCCGTCGAAAAACACGAAGCCGCCACTCTGATCCCAGTGGCTGCCCTCTTTATGGAAAAGACTAACGCTTTCGTGTTCAAACATGTGGACGGCAAAGCGATGAAGACTGCGGTGAAAATCGGTTTCAATGACGGCGTCAATGTCGAAGTGCCAGAGGTGAAGGCTGAAGACGTGCTCCTTGTTCCAGGAATCGTTGCGTTGACCGATAAACAGGCTGTCACAGCCAAACCCTGATTAGCTGCCAGATGAAACTGTTCTTTTTCCTCCTAACAGCCACGCTTTCCACTGCTGCTCCCGTCCACGTCGATCTGCCGACAGTCATGAAGCTTGCAGGTGCGAACAATGATGAGATCCAACTAGCGCGGGTCAAACATACCGAAACGCTAGCGGAATCCAAACTGGCTTGGCAGCGGTTTTGGCCAAGTTTGACGTTGGGCGCAAATTATCGTCGCACGGATGGCAATGTGCAGGACATTGCTGGTGCGGTCTTTGATGTCAGCAAGCAGCAGTACAGCTTGGGTCCGAACCTCATGATCGATTGGTCGCCAGGGGACATGTATTACTCAGCACTGGCGGCCAAACAGCGGGCGCTGGCGGCGGAACAATTGGCCGAAAAAGCACGGCGAGACATCGTTACTGAAGCTACAGAACGCTACTATGCGCTGCTCTCAGCAGAAGCTGCTTTAGCCATTTTAGAAGATGATCTAAGACTCACGCAGGATTATGAAAAGCAGATCGGCGGAGCCGTGGATGCGGGCACGGCTTTCCGTGCAGATTTACTCCGAGTGAAAACTCAAGTCAGCCGCGAAAAACTTGCCATCCGCCAGCATCAGGAAAAGCGTGATCTAGCGGCCGCTGCACTCGCTGAAATCCTGCGACTACCGGCTGAAACCGAGCTACGGCCAGCTAAGGCGGACCTCATTCCCGTTCGCCTACTGGATCGGAAAACCGGCGTCGCCACACTCATCTCACAAGCCACACAACTTCGACCCGAAATGAAAGCCGCAGGCGCGGTGAATAGTGCTGCTGCATTGGAAAGCAAACGTGCCCGCGTGGCCCCAATGATCCCGAACGTACAAGCTGGCTACGGCTTCGGTGGTCTCGGTGGTGGTTTTAATGGAGACATGGGCAACTTTGATGACACCCAAAACATGTCAATCGGCCTCGGTTGGAAGATTGGCCCAGGAGGTCTCTTTGATAAGCAGCGGCAAATCATCGCTGGCGCACAAGAAGAAGCTACCTTGCTGCAGGCCGGCCAGATCAAGGCTGCGATTGGTCGTGAGGTTGTGGAGGCCGCCGCGAAGTCACAGAGCTCCCATGATCAAATCTCCATCAACGATGAAGCCGTGGCCGCTGCGGAAGAAATGGTCAAATTGGCCAAAGAGCGTCAAGCCAGCCAGCTCGGCGTGGTTTTAGAGTATCTACTGGCAAGAGAAGAACTCACCCGCGCCCGCCAAAGCCGAGTGCAAGCCGTCACTGAGTTTAACCAGGCTCAGCATGAGCTGAAGCGGGCTGTGGGAAAGTAGTCAAACATGGATAGCGTCTGGAGTGTCGTTAAGGTCATTTCCAGCGATTCGACGAAGGCGCTATACTCAATGGGATAAGTCTCCATCATGCCAAATTGCCGTAGAGGCAGCTCATCAACGCCTACTTTGGAGACATTTTGTACTTCCCAACCTGCTGCTACATCGCTAGACCGTCACTATCATGAACAGTCGAATTACTTTTGTCATCATTTCCTTTCTCCTGAGCATCGCCACAGGTTGGGTTATCTCACGCGGAAACAGTCATCAACGCTCAGGGAAACGAGTCATTGGACTGAGCATGGACACCCTCAAAGAAGAACGCTGGATTTCGGATCGAGATCTTTTCATTGCCCAGGCAAAGGCTCTAGGTGTGGAC
>JAPLUM010000659.1 GCA_026397605.1 Verrucomicrobiota bacterium
AAAGAGTGCATCAAGCGAGGCATCGGAGAGCAAACGCACCCTCAGCAGAGCCACGAAAGGCTACTCATGCCATCAAAAAGTCACCCAAAACGACCGAGCTCTGTGGAATCACGAAAACTGCGGCTGGTGGGACAGGCTCTAATGTAAAGCTAACGGGCTCGGGACTCATCGCCTTTACCAGCCATGGCCCGCCTTTGACACTCATCGTCTCCCCATCCCACCCGCTCACCTGTGATCCGAATGCTACAGTCGCCTGGAGCGCTGGGCTAAAAACTGAACTCAAAAGTGCCGTGACTCTCAAGACGCTCATCGGTCGTGGAACAGGCGAGACATTCCAGCAGCGCTTCAGCGGAGAGGGCATCGTCGTCGTTCAGCCATACGAGGAAGTCATGCACGCAGGCACAAGGTAAGGCTAAATCCAGGCTACGGGATTTTGATCAGTTTTACTCTACCCGTGAGGATGGGTGTGCTAGCTGCTGACGGCATCGGAGAGGTGTTGGCATCAGGCAGCTGCGGCAGTTTAAATTGACCGACGCCTTGATAATCTCCTGTGGCTATTGAGTCGCTTTTAAAGCTGGGGATGATCAGGCCGTCATAGGAGATGGGGCTGCGCTTGATGGAGATATCATTAACGGAGCCAGACAGATCTAGAGTGCCGCTGAAAACACCTGTGGCCGGAGTGATCTTCAGTTTGGTGAAATAGTCCGTAGGATATTGAAAAGAATTGTAGGCATAAGCTGATCCATTGGCCTCGATCTCTACGACTGTGCCAACTGTGGAACCGCTATCGATTCCGGCTTGGGTGAAGGAGATGTCGGCGTTCGCCGTAAATTGGACATCTGGGAGATCCATGACGATTTGTCCGCTGGCTGGAGCGATGTATTTTCCACCGCTGATTTCCAGCGCGCTCGGGAACCAGCCATCGGCGTATTCACGGGTGGGGAGGAGGCTCTGAAGCCGACCCCAGGAGGCATCAGTGAAGTCCTCCACGGTCGAGCTTGCATAGCTGGGTGCGATACCGAGGGCAATCTTGGGGATGGCCATGAATGAGCCGCGATCTTTGTTGATGACGCTGTAAGCAATGGTGGTGCCATCTGTGTTGATGACGCTGCTTCCAGTCAAGGCACTGCCATCACCTAGCTTGCCTGTGAAGGTGGTGACGCCTGCTGGGGTGACGGTGGCAATGCCATAACCTGCGCCCTGGGGCAGGCTCAGATCTCCGGCAGCCCCAGATGGCTGCATGATGGCAAAGTGGTATCTGCCTGCATAGGGCGCTGGGGCGAGATGTCTGGTCCAAGTTTTGAAGTTTGCCGTAGCGGGCAAGGGTCCCATGGGGGAGGGCACGGTCACGGTGATGCTGCCCATGCCACTGGCACCCGTGCGCATGGAGTCATAGGTCATGCTGATCGTCACCGAATTAATCCCGCTGAAGAAGGTGGCTGAAGCGGTGGCTGTTGTAGCGGTGGCAGCGGTGATTTGGCCAGTGAAACTCTGGGTTGTCCCACCGACAATGTAGCTGCCGGAAAAGACGCCTGTGCTGGCAAAAGTGAACTGCATGCGGCCACCGAAGAAGTTATTAACCGTTTCTTCGCGGTCGATGAGGCCAATGCTTGTGCCGATGAGTCCCGCAGGTAATGCATTTACCTTGAGTGGCACTGTCACCGCAGTGCTGCCTTTACCATTGGTGGCAGTGATGGTGACTTGTCGGGTGCTGGCGACGCTTGGCAGGCCTGTGACTTGAAATTGGTGATTGCCAAGATCCACCAGACGCAGGCCTAGTGGTAATCCAGTGGCAGCCCAGGAGGTCACTTTTGTGCTATTTGCTGCTGAAAAAGTGGCTGATTGGTAGGAAACACCAATATTGGCCTCGGCAAAGGTGATGGTGGGTAGCTCTGGCTTACCAGAAGCTGTCCCGACGTTCCAGGTGGCTCCAGAAGGGGTGTCGCTAATGCTGCTAGAGGGCAGGCCCACTTTGCAGACATACTCGCCAGAGTTGGAGTCGAGTGAGGAGATTTTCAGCGAACGGTTGTTGTTGCTCAAAAGGAACGCGCCGCCGGATGCGATAGGCGTGGAGGAGCCATCTTTAAACCAATTGACCGCACAGTTGCTGGAAGCCGCCTGGGTGACAGTGGCCTCCACAGGTGTTTTAGCGGCATCGACGTAAACGGCGCGAGTCGCCACTTCATAGACGCCGACACGCGCCGCAGTGGAGGGCTGGCTGCCGACGGGATTCATGACATTGCAGGCGTAGCTGCCGCCATCGGTGATCTGCACGGCATTCAGGTAAAACAAAGGTCCGGTAGCTTTCGGGATCACTTTACCGTCCTTCGTCCATTGATAAGCCACCGGCCCACTGCCTGCGGTAAGAGCCACGCTGAGGGTCAATGAACTACCCACGGCCAGCAGGCGATCTGCTGGCTGGTTGGCAATGATCAGGGCTTCATCGTTATCCTGAAGGGTTATCTCATGAGCGGCTGTGGTTCCCGCTGTGACGGTGCTTGGCAGCGTGCCAAACGAAAGAGTGAGGTTTTCTGGCCCTTCGGCACGGAAGTCACCTTTGACGGTGATCGGCACAAATTTAGCCAACTCACCAGGCCTAAAGACCACCTGCAAAGGCGCGGTCAAAGTCACGTCAGCGAGCAGCCCCGTTAGCGTCATGCCAGTGGATCCGCTAGTATTTAGCGGCACAGTGACCGTTGTTGTGGCTGGTTTACTCAGACGCACAAGCACATTGGCGACGGCTTTGTCCGTCTCCGGGGCAGTCGAGGTTGCCGCATCAAAGAAGATCTCTGGCGCGGCCGGTGGAAGGCTGCCGCTAGAGAGGATCGTGCCTTCATCTCCCAGAGCGAGTAAAGTGTTGCCGAGTGCCAAGCCATTGAGTGGCTGCGTGGTGGGGCTACCGCGTTCTTTCCAGGTTTCGCCCGTTTCTGAGTGCCAAAGCTTGCCAGCGGATGTGGCGACGATGAACTCGGTCCCTGTCCAAAGGATGTCATTGAGTGCGGCGCTCGTGCTATTTGAAGGGGCATTGCTTGTCTCCCAGGTCACGGCATCTGCGGACCGAATGATCGTATTCCCCTCTCCCACGACTACCCAGTTTGTCCCAGACCAGGCCACGCTGTTTAAGCTGTAGGAATTCAAAATATTTGTCGTCTGTTTGGTCCAGTTGATCGCATTCGGGGAAGTGATGACCAGTTCATCCTGGCCGACGGCAACAAATAGGCTGCCATTCCAGGCAATGTCTTGGAGTGGCAGGATTGAATTCACTGTCTGTTGCGTCCATTTAACGCCATCAGGAGAGGTCAGCACTAAGCTAGATAGGGCCCCTTGGGAATAGGTTCTGTTTCCCCCGACTGCGACGAATTGATTCCCCGCCCAGATCACTTCGCTGATATTGAGCGTGATGCCTGGCAGCGGGCGCGGCGTCCAGGTGGTGCCATTCGTGGAGGTCAGGATCAGTCCCTGCGTGCCGACTGCGGCAAAGGTCGTCCCTGACCAGGCGATGCCGTTGAGACCACCGTTCACGCGGGGCAGTTTTTGTCGGGACCAGACACTGCCATTGGTGGAGGTGAAGACTCCAGGGTTAAAGTCAGAAACATTAGCTACGGCAACAAATTGTGAGCCTGACCAGACTGCAGCTGTCATGCGCTCAAAGCTATTCGCAAGCGTGCTTCTAGGCACCCAGGTATCACCATTGGTTGAGGTGAAGATGGAGTTATCACCACGCGCGATGTAGCTGCTTCCGGTCCACAGAATATCATAGAGATAGGCACCCACAGCGCTGGGTTTCTGCGTCCAGGGAAAGCCTGCGGCTGAATTGCATGTCGAGGTGGCACCGAATCCCACCGTGACGATTTTAGATCCTGTCCAGACGCCAGCGGACGCGTTGCTGGCAGTTCCCAGGCTTCTGGCCACCCAAGTATTGCCATCGACTGAAGTGAAGACTTGCCGACTCTGAAAATCAGCAGCGAAGGCGACCAAGGTCGTGCCTGTCCAGATAATGTCTTCCAGTTGCGCACCCGTGATCCCGCTGCTGCGGTCAGTCCAGATGATACCGTCTTCCGTGGTCAGGATGAGAGTCGAGATGATATATTTGCGGGTCGCAGAATCATACTGTTCGGCAAAGCCCACCACTGCCCATTTCGTGCCACCCATGGACACGATGCTGAAGGCCCTCGCACGGCTGGCACTTGGCACGGCACGCTGTTCCCAGCGCAGACCATCCGCCGAGGCATAGATGGCGGGATGAGGGGCATAGTTGGAATCGTAAATCACACCCGTGGCTAAAAACTCCGTCGCATTGCGAGCCACCGCGTAAAGGTAGGAGTCGGCCATCTCAGGGATCTGCCGTGCAGTCCAGTTCTCTCCATTGTCTGTGCTGCGGATCACAGCCCCTTCATCACCCACGCCGACCAGCACACCGCCATTCGAGGCCACAGCGCGCAGATGGTTTGAGTTACCGCAGTATTTCTCCGTCCATGTAGCACCAGCATCGTCAGAAATCAGAACCTGCCCAGCACTGTTGACCATGACTGCGCGCCCGCTGGCTGCCATCGTCATACCCTCAATAGAAGCGCTGCTGGGTGTAGGCTGCCTAAGTGACCAGCGGCGACCCAGCGCTGCGGCTGGATCGTCATCATCGACTCTCACGGTGAAAGATTGTCGGTTACCGATGCCGCTTTGAACTGTGACGGGCAGCGTGCCAAAACCCAACGTGATTTCTTCTTCGGGCGTCTCTTCCACCTCGTCATTCACAACAGTGAAACTAACACTCTGAACTGTCTGCCCCGCAGTGAAAGTTACCGTGGCTGGCATACCCGTGTAGTCGCTTCCCGCACTGGCCGCACCTGTGACGACGATAGGAATGGTCACCTCTGATGTCGCAGGCCAGGAAAGCTCTATCCCCACAGTCACGGTGCCCACACTCTCTGACACACTATGGGTCGAGTCTTGGACGAGGCTGAAATTAACCAACGGCGGGCCATCTCCGTCAATGATCTTGATCGTCTGTGATTTCGGGCTTTTAATATTAGCACCAGCTACGGGACCTAGCGTGATGATGATCTGTTCTTCATCGTCAAAGGTGCCCTCTACCAAAGTATCATTGATCAGGCTGATCTCGACAATTTTGATCGATTCACCGCTGGCAAACGCCACGCTGCTAGGCGCTGTGTAGTCACTGACAGCAGCAGCCGTACCCGTGATGACCAGCGGGATGCTCAGTGCCGCTGGTGCCGGTTTCGAAAGATAGACCGCTACCTTCGCCGTGCCATCACTCTCCAGCACCGTACTACTTTCCATACCGACACTGGCCGTAGGCAGCAGATCACTGCTCAGTACGACGCCGCCATTGCCAACAGCCAGCACCTGGGTGCCATCCCAAGCCAAAGCGTACAGGCCATACGGCGTTTCCGTGCTCTGTGTCGTCCAGGTGATGCCATCAGGAGAAGTGATGGCAGAACTACCCTCAGTGACCGCCACAAAGTTCGTCCCAGTCCAAACCACGCTACGGAACCCAAGATTGGCAGAGACCGTGCGCTTGGTCCAGGCAATGCCATTTGAGGAAGTCCAGACTTCAGGAATTGCTTCAAAACTCGCGGAATAAGACACTCCTGCTGCCACGATCAGGCTGCTGTTATTTGTGACCGTTGCAAAAGAGATGCGTGCCAGAGCCGCCACCGTGCGTCTGGCCCAAGTCGTGCCATTGGCAGAGGTGTAGATCGTCCCATTCTGGCCGACCGCCACCCACTGGGAGCCCGTGTGAGTCACCGCATTCAAAGAAGCTGCTGTCGTAGATGAAGGCAGCGTTTGTTCGGCCCAATTGGCACCACTATCCGTCGATAAATAGAGCACGGGATTGCCGCCGACGCTGTTAGCAGACCCCACGGCCACCACGTTAATGCCTGCCCGCGCGATCCCTTGAATGCTCGAACCGCTAAAGGGATACGATACAGTCCAAGCGCTGCCATTGGCATTGGTGGACGTGGCTAATGAAGTGTAAGCGACCGCCAAAAATTGGCTACCATTCCAGACGATACCCTTAATGCCATCAAACAGCCCCGTTGAAACGGTGGTCCAGGCATCCCCATTCGTGGAGGTTTCCACAGCACCAGCATTTTCAGATGCAGCCACGTATAGGCCATCGGCATACACCAGAGCTTCGCGGGAGTTCCTCACCCCAACCGTAGAGCGGTCTATCCAATCCCTCCCGATCTGCGCCTGCACTGAAGCACCGCCCATCAAAAGTAAGACTGTGTTTAAACAAAGAACGGCATTTCCAAAAGATGAAGAAATCATAGAGCGTGTATTCATGAGATGAGCCTAAATAAACCGCAGAAGCCCTAGCACTAAGCCAGCTCTTAGCCAGTTTAAATGCGCAAGATGAAAGAAAACGACGCCAGCAAGCTAGAAGACGCCTTAAATCCGACTAAAGATTCGAAACTCAACTTGTCTTGACGATACGAGCTGGCGCGTGCGAGATTACAATTATTCCATGCCACGCACCTCCACTGTTACCCTCTGCTCCTTTTGCGGCAAAAGTCATGCCGAGGTGAGAAAGCTCATCGCTGGGCCAGGTGTCTTCATTTGTGATAGCTGCATCGGTGTCTGTAAAGGCATCCTGGATAAAGAAAACGCTCAGGAGGCCGACCAACCGCAGGGTCTCATCGTGCCAAAGCCGGCAGACATCGCGGCGGTCCTAGATCAGCATGTGATCGGCCAAGCTCAGGCAAAGAAGGTACTCAGCGTGGCAGTGCATAATCATTACAAGCGCATTGTTCACAGTCGCCAGCAGGCCATGCGCAGGGACAACAGCCCACGCAAAATTTCAGATGCCCATGAGGTGGACATCGAAAAGAGTAACGTACTGCTTCTCGGCCCGACAGGCTGTGGGAAGACGTTGCTCGCCCGCTCCCTGGCCAAGATATTGAATGTACCTTTCAGCATCGCCGATGCCACGACTCTCACCGAAGCAGGCTATGTGGGGGAGGATGTGGAAAATATCATCCTGCGCCTGCTTCAGGCCGCTGACTTTGACGTGGCCCGCGCTGAGATCGGCATCATTTACATTGATGAGATCGATAAAATTGGTCGCAGCACAGGCAATGTCAGCATCACTCGTGACGTGTCCGGTGAAGGTGTGCAGCAGGCGCTGCTCAAAATCATTGAGGGCACCGTCTGCAATGTGCCACCTCAGGGCGGGCGGAAGCATCCGCAGCAGGAATACATTCAGGTAAACACCGAGAACATCCTTTTCATCTGCGGTGGCGCCTTCGTGGGTCTGGATCAAGTGGTGAAGCGCCGCAAAGGCAGCCGCACCATGGGCTTTGGTAACCCGCAAATCACCGAGACTACAGCTAAAACAGACGGCCCGCTGGAAGTGGAGCCTGAGGATCTGGTGAGTTACGGCATGATCCCAGAATTTGTCGGTCGTATTCCCGTCGTCTGCTCCCTGCTAGAGCTGACCGAGCAGGAGCTGGTGCGCGTATTGACTGAGCCAAAAAACGCCCTGCTAAAACAATATGCCAAACTGTTGAGCATGGAGAGCGTGGATCTTTCCGTGAATAAAGACGGCCTGCTAGCCATGGCCCGTGAAGCCGTGAAGCGCGGCACTGGCGCACGTGGCCTGCGCAGCATCTTTGAGCGCATCATGCTAGACGTGATGTATGAGGTGCCCAGCCGTGTGGATGTGAAGTCCGTCTCCATCAACGAAGCCGTCGTCAAAGGCGAGCGCCCACCGATCCTGAAAAAACGCATCGAGCGCAATGCAGCGTAAGATGGCTGCATTCACGGGAGGCGTTTAATGCGGATCTCCTTGGCGGAGCTATTGAGCTGAATCTCGTAGCCTTTGGCAAGGTGCAGCGCCTTGTCGCGGGTCGTCATGTCGGTGTGAATGAAGATGCCTGAACTGGAGTCTGGCTCGATACGGCGCTGCCAATGGCAAATCCCGTTCCAAGGTTGGCCGTGAGGCTGCCTACAAGGCAAAACGCTGCTGTTTCCGTGGCGGTGAAGAGCTGGCCCGTGAAGCTCTTGCCACTAATTGTCGCGGTGAGGGTGAGGTGGCGGTTCACAACGATCCGATCATGGCAGGAAAATTTTCTGTGGACTTATATCTCCGATGACAAGCTCTCCTGGCTAGCCATCATCCCGGAGTGGACTTTGGAGAACCTTTTTTTGATCAGCTCATCCTACATCTCGACGGCACGCACTCGGGGCCGATGAACATGGCCGTGGATCAGGCCTGGCTGGAGCGCAGCACGGTGCCTGTGCTGCGCATTTATACCTGGGATCAGCCGACAGTGACGCTGGGGTATGCTCAGAACTTGTCAAAACTCCAGGGCGAGCTGCCAGACTGGCCTGTGGTGCGGCGCTGGACGGGCGGAGGCGTGGTCATGCATCAGGGGGATTACACTTACTCGGTCATCGTCCCGGCTACGGAAGCTTGGGCTCAAACGTCTGCCGTGGAGAGTTATCGCCGCATTCATGGATCACTGGCCAATGCCCTGACGGCTCATGGACAAACAGGCTGTCGTCTGACTCTGCCTGAGGACGTCGTTGAAGCGCCCTTTTGCTTTGTGGCTCCTGCTTTGCATGACGTGCTGCGCGGTCGGGTCAAGGTCGCCGGCGCTGGGCAGCGACGGGGAAAGCTAGGTCTGCTTCACCAGGGCAGTGTGCAGCAGGTGCAGCTCCAGCCAGATTTTTGGCCTCAATGGGCGGCGCAGTTGGCCAAAGAAGTCCTGACGATCACGACGGCCCCAGAACCTGTGGCTTTGCGGGCACAGGAACTCGAAGCCAAACGTTTTTCCCTGCCCCAATGGCTGACAGAGCGTGATGACCTGCTTTCTTGATGCACCATGCTCATCTTCGTTTACGGCACACTCAAGCGCGGTCATTCCAATCATGGCTACATGAGGGGACAGACCTTCATCGACTTAGCCATGACGGAGCCGCGCTTTCGCCTGCACGATCTCGGTGGCTTTCCTGGCATGGTGCTGGATGAAAATCGCGGCACCAGTATTCACGGTCAAGTCTGGGAGATCGACGATGCCTGCCTGGAGCGGCTCGATGAGCTGGAGGGCCTAGAAATAGGCGAGTACATCCGCGAACCTATCCCGCTGCTGCCGCCTTTCCAGGATCAGCCAGTGCAGGGCTACCGTTATCTCATGGATGTCTCCGCAGCACCGGAGCTCGGTGCCTGCTGGTAGTCTGGATCACTCCACCTCTTGCACGTCATCGAGCGACGACTTCTGCCAGCGCCCTTCCAGAGTATAGACCAGATGCGGCGTGTAGAGCTGTGGCTCTAAGAGGAAAGAGTCATGCCCTTTATCCGAATGCACCGTGATGTGCATGCATGAGACACCTGCCTTTTCCAAGGCGGATACCATCTCTGCCTGCTCCTCAGGGTAGAAGCAGAAATCAGAGTCGATGCTAAAGATCAAATAGTGATGTCCTGCCGCTCGACTGATGGCAAACAAGTCCTCATAGGTATCCACTTTGGCATCCGCCAGACAATCATAGCGCAGCCACATATTGATGATGCGCAGGTATGAATTGGCATCGAAGCGCTTCACGAACTTTTTGCCCTGATGCAGCATGTAGCTCTCCACATTGTGCCCGACTTTATACCAGGAAAGCTGGCCATTTGGCTGAGAGACGGTCTGTCGCGCGCGGTTCTCGATCGCATCCAGATGCACAAAGGTCTTGTGAGAGATCATTCGCGCTAGGGCGAGTCCATACTCAGGAGCTGGCCCATCATAATACTCGCCACCTTTAAAATGCGGATCGTTTTCGATGGCTAAGACTTGCTCAAACAGCGTTAGTCGAGTCAGCACCGTCGTGCGCAATCCCGTAGCCACAGGCATCACGAGCCTAACCCGCTCAGGGAACAGCGTGGCAAAGTTGATGGCCAACAGCCCACCCACAGAAGCACCGATCACGGCCAGTAAAGTGGAGATGCCCAAGTGATCCAACAAAGCCGCCTGACTGCGCACCACATCACTCGATAACACCGACGGGAAATCTTTGCCATACGGCTTGCCCGTCGCGGGATTGATGGAAGCAGGCCCACTGCTGCCATAGCATCCGCCGAGATAGTTGACACAGATCACGCAGTAACGGGTCGTATCCAAAGCTTTGCCTGGACCCACAAATAAATTCCACCAGCCATGCTTGATGTCATCTGTCCAGCGTTCGTCTGTGCCTGGGACCTCAGGCGTCACACCCGCCGCATGTTGACTGCCTGAAAGCGCATGAAACAGCAAAATGGCATTCGACTTCTCGGCGTTCAGGTTCCCATAGACCTCATAGGCTACCGTGATACCAGGCAGGGACTCACCTGTGCCAAAAACAAAGGGCTCGACCGCTGAGCCGAGTTGAAAAAATTGAGTCGCTGTGACACCGAGACCTTTAGACATAGGCAAAGACAAAGCAGAGCCTAGCCCCACGGTCAACGATCAAGGATTAACCGCTGGCTTCCAATTTCCATCCAGAACAGGACCTGCAACGGCAGTAAACGTCCCGTTATTATCCGTCACGGTCCAAGTCTGACGCTGGAAAAGCTTTTTGTAAGACCAGCCGATCTCATATTCCCATTCGTTCCCCTTGGTCTGCTTCATCGTGCGGACTTGAATGACAAAGGCAGCCACCCTGGTGTCAGGATCGACAATCATATTGTCCGGCTGTACCACCGCCAAAACGCTAGCGCTGACAATGCGCAGTTTCAGATCCGCAAAGCGCTTCATGAAAGGCACACTGGCCGGGGTGAAATCACGACCCAAAATAATCTCCCCTAGCGAGATCGAGTAACTCTTCGTCACGCCTGGATTCACGTCGGGTAACGTGCGGATGACCTCACGCACCAGTGCTTCTGTGCCTGCCGTTTCATAAGCCGCCAAAGAGACCCCCTCGCGGTCCACCGGACCACAAGCAGTCAAACACAAGACCATAGCGATTCCCCATCCAATGCATTTCATCATCCCGCTTCATGCCACGGATTATCTGACTTCGCAACGCATTGGAGGCAATTTTAAACAACTAAATCAAAGCCTTCGGCTGCAACTCGCTGACCATTGATCTGAAGTTCGATCCGGTGATGTCCGGGGTGGTGTTTGCGCGTCGAAAAGTCTCGGATGACTTGGGATTTTTTGAGCTCCATTTTTCGTCGCGGCGCTAGGTCGAGCTCTGTCCACTTAAAGACCTTCTCAAAGGTTGCTCCGCGTGCCTTCACGTAATGAATGATATAATCGACGGCTAAACGCTGCGACTTCGAAGATGTCGATATGATCGTGGCTTCGATTTGAAGTCGCTCACCCAGCTTGAGGCTTTTTGCAGAAAGGGCTAGATCTACGGTCACCGCTGCTTTTTTGCCAAACCCAAAGAGATGCAAAGCGCGGGGATCACCACGCTTGATCAGTGTGCGGCAGGCGTGACGGGCGATCCAAGCCAAGTATTCTTGATCGAGATCCCAGACTTCCAGTCGGCTCAAAACCCACTCAGGATGATCTTTGGTGATGTCATTAAGATGATTGGCCACGGAACGGCGAACATACAGTGAGCTGTCCTGCTTCAGCGCCTCTAAAATAGGTGCGCAAGGTTCAGGATCACTGACCAGATGCTTCAGTTGTAGGCCCCATGGCAGGCGCGGACGGGAGCCTTCACTGGCCAGTCGGCGCACGTGTTCATCTTCATCCTGTGTCCATCCCTGCATGATCTCCATCGCCCGGATTGGATGCTTCTGGATGAACGGGCGCACGGCAAACTCAGCTGAGCCAAAAGGTGTAAAATAGCGCAGGGACTCCATGGAGAATTCAAAGTCGTCGGCACCAAAAGTTGCCACAAAATCACTCAGGAAAATGGCCACAAAAGAGTGATTCAGACGCGGGGCCAGCTTTTTCAAGACGCGCACTTTTTGCTGAAAAGAACCCGTCAGCGCCGCATTGGCAGCCACCGCACATTCATGCAGACGCTGCATCAGACTGCGCTCAGTCAGTCCTGTTAGCGTGTGTTTCAGAAAGACGTCTGCATCGAACTTTGATGAGATGTCGGCGAGTTCACGGGCAATGAAGCGATAACGCTTTTCATCAAACCAGTCTTTGAGCTGGGCAGGTAGAGGTTCGTCAGTGGAAGGCATGAGGTTTGATATCCTAAGATGGGTGACCGTCAAAGGCCATCCCATGGATCGTCATTTGGTTTTCATAATGTACACGCCAGTCCACTCGGCAGGCGGCTGTTGAATGAGGTCGTCACAACGTTGCAGATACATTTGCGTGAGGGAGTCGTTCAGTCCCTGCTGGCTGGCATGGGCAAAAGCGGTGCTGGCTTCTGCAAAGTTTCCTTGGCGATACAGCAGCACACCTTTTTCATACTCGGCTAGACCTGCGGGATCGTGCTCTTCGGGCGGTCCGATCACACTAAAGACCTCTACCGGTTTAGCCTTGCCTTTGACAGCGACGAGGTCGGCTGTGCGACAGACAAAGAGATCCTGGACATGAGCGCGGACACTTTCGCTGATGATGAGATCCACGCCATACTGCTTCGTAATGCTTTCCAGCCGTGAGGCCAGATTCACGGCATCTCCGATGACGGTAAGGTCCATTTTTTCATAGGGTGCCTCAGAGCCGATATTGCCCACGATGACCTCTCCCTGATGAATACCCATGCCAAACTGCAACTCGCCGATGCCTTCCTCCCGCCAGCCAATATTTAGCTCCTGCAAGGCCAGGCGCATGTCCAGCGCAGCCGTCACGGCTTGAATGGCGTTTTGCCTCTGGCCCTCTGCTCCCCTATGATCACTGGCGCTGCCCCAGAGCGCCATGACGGCGTCACCGATGAATTTGTCCACCAGTCCCCGATTCTGAAAGACACAGGCGACCATGCGACTGAGGTATTGGTTTAACTGGGTGACCACTTGCTGCGGCGTCATGTTTTCTGACATGCTGGTAAACCCACGAACGTCCGAGAAAAAGATCGTCACCGTGCGCTCCACGCCTCCAAGCGTGCTGTAAAGTCCTGCTCGATCTGCGAGCAACTCATCGACAAACTCAGGCGCTGTGTAGCGAGTGAGGAAGCGTTGCAGCTTGCGTGACTCCTGCCGCTGCAACACGAGGTTACCCGTCAGCCCACTCATGCCACTTAAAGTCAGTCCGATCAGGAATGGGTAGGCACCACACTCGACACTGAAAAAATCAAAACAAACCATGCAAAACCATTGCCAGGCGATGCCTGCTACTGCCAGAGCCAAAACACAGCGGATCGGCGTCCGCAGTCCCTGCAAAATGCACCAGGCCAGCAAGGCAGCGAGCACGATGCTCAAAGGTCGGAACCATGGCGGTGCAGCATGGATGAAGGACTTCGATAGCAGCGCTGCCACCGCGTGAGCATGCACCTGCACACCTGGGATCTGACCGATGGGCGTTTTCTGGATGTCCTGAAGATCACTGGCGATGGCTCCGATCAGGACGGTCTTTCCACGAAACACTTCTCCCTTGGCCAGATTAGCCTCCCACATGCTGGGGATAAACATCTCAAACAAAGAGAAAGGTGGGTAAGCGCCTGCCTCAGAGAACCGGATGCGGGATGAAGCAGGGACTTCTGTCAAGTCGATGGGGGTGATGTTACGCGCCATCACGAGACTGGCGCTCGGATGCTTTTCATCCGCTGGATTGGGCAGCGTCTCATAGCCACTTTGTAGCGCCTCGGCTTCGCCAGCTGTCACCTGCCAATTCACGCTGCGGATGCATTCATCCGTTTCAGGCCAGAGCGTCAGCAGTCCAAAATTGGCTAGATCTGGATTCGGTCCTGTGACAGCTGGAGTCGGCAGCATCAGAGCTGTCGAGGTGGCTTTGCCCACCGTGGAGTCCTCATACTTCATGCCTATCACGACCTTCCCACGATGGCGCTCCAGGGCCTCACGCAGCATGCGATCATTTTCAGGCTTGTCTGACGGGCTCTTGAAAGTGATATCCATGAATACCTGGCGCGCGCCGGCTTCGAAAAGGCGGTCCAAGATATACGCCCAGGCTTGGCGCGGCCAAGGCCACTGCTTTTGCATCGCTTGAAGCGCAGGTGATGCCTCGACGTCCTCCGGCCAGGCTGCATCCAGCTTTAGACTGGCATCATCGATTCCGAGCACCACGAGATCATCTTGTGTGGGCGTCTTTTTGCCGTTTTGATGCAGAGCATCAAGCGTTAGGCGCTCACGTGCTTCTAACCAACTGCGTGATTCCGATATCTCGTAGAGCAACACCGCCAGGATGGCAGACAACAGCACCAGCATGGAGATGACACGGAACTCCCTGCTGCCACCAGCAGCTCGTTTGGCTCTCTGGCTGACATTTGAGGGAGAAAGTGGTGGCAGTTTTTTCAAAGCGGGAGACTTATCATAGTCGTGTTGGAATGGAAAATGTTAGATTCTCAGACACTTCGTTAATCAGTCAAAGTTCAGAAACTAGAAATCACGCCGCTCATCATGTCATTTCGTGTTCCATCCGTCTTTTTATTTTTAGGCGCCGCCTTTCTTTTGGCAGCAAATGTACAAGCGCAAACAGAACTAGACCCCGCCCGTGCAGCAGCTGCCACGGCAACTGGCACCATCGCCCAATCTGCTGGCGAAGCTGCGAATGACCTCGAAGACGAAAACCCTTTTGCAAAACGCTCCCCGGGGGACTCTGACTTAGGCCAGCAACTCCTGCTGAAGCCACGCGTGAATGCCAAGCCCTTCAAGTTTTCGGTCGATGCCAGTTATTACTGGACTGATAACGCCGCCAATCAGGCGCAGAACAAAGCCCAAGATTACTTTCTGGCCACAGGCGTGAATCTCGTCTGGCAGCAGCGCCTGAAGGGTCGCTTCTATGGAGATGCTTACCTGGGTCAGCATTGGTTCCGCTATGATTCCATGCGCGAGCTCGATTATGAAAACGCAGAGGCCAGCATCGGCCTGCTAGCTATTCTGCCTGAGCTGAAGAACTCCATCTTTCATCTACACTATCATTACCAGCGCATTACCAGGGAGTTCGGAAGCCCTATTTACGAGGCCCATAACATCCGTGTCGGCTTGCAGAAAACGTTTCTAATCGACCGCATGAACAGCATCAGCACTGGCTGGGTGAGTAGCTTTGGCGTGTCGGCGTCTCCTGAGCGGCTGCAGCGTCATGAACATGCCTTCCAGCTCGGGCATAACCTGAAGTTCTCCAGCCGTTGGATGCTTTCCACCCAATATCGTCTGGCTTACTTTGACTACTTTAACTTCAATGGCCGCGCTGATTGGTATCAGATCATGGGCACCTCATTGACTTACAAAGCCTGCAAAAACTTTGAAGTCAGTGCTGGTTATTACTTTTCCATCAATCAAAGCAACAACGACTTCTTCGACTATCAAAGTCAGCTCGGTGGCCTAAGCCTCACCGCTAAAGTTCAATTCTAATCCAGCAGAGCAAACGTCATGAAAGCATCCCCCACTTTTGGATTGATCATCAGTTGCAGCCTGGCACTTGGGCTGATCATGCCCGCCTATGCCGGAGGATTCTCCAAGGCTGAAATCACCCGACTCACCAATGAAGTCCAAGTTTTAAAAGGAGATGCGGCGCCGAAAGCCGCCATTGTCGGCCAGAGCATTGATCCAGTATCCACCGTGGCCACAGGCAATGAATCCCGCGCTGAGCTGCGTTTCCCTGATAAAACCCTGACCCGTCTGGGAGCCAACTCACGCTTCACGCTACGCGGAGAAGCCCGCACCCTGGACCTGAACGAAGGCACCATGATGCTGCAAGTGCCCAAGAATCAGGGCGGAGCCAAAGTCCGCACCGCTGGTGTCACCGCAGCCGTCACCGGCACCACCGTGCTGATTGAGTATCATCCAGGAGGCGTCATCAAACTCATCGTCGTGGAGGGCGAGTGCACGATCTTTTTGAACAATGACCGCAGTGAATTTAAAACTCTGAAAGCTGGCGAAATGATCGAAATGCAAGATGGCAGCAGCACCATTCCTGAGGTCCAAACCGTGGATCTTAAGCGCCTGTTGGAAACATCCAAGCTCATCAGCTCCAAGGATCAAAATCAGCCCAATCAGGAAGAAATCGATCTTGCCGTAGCAGAGCAGGAAAAGCTCATCCTCAAAGGTGATCTCGTGAAGGGTAACCTGCTTATCCAGAACAACATCATGAACACCGGCATCAATACCAATGCCGCCACCACCACCAATCTACCGCCGATGCCCATGATCAAACCCGACCATGGCGGAGGGGGTGATTGTGAAGGCCCCGGCGGAGGCCAAGGCGGAGAATCTAGATAGAGAAGAGACCAAGCCGTAGCTTCTGCCACTCCAAGCTATTTGCTGCTCTCCAACCCTCATTCAGGCATCGCTATGAGTTTTGATGCCACATGGGGCAGCTTTGACCATGCGGTTTCGGCTCATTTCTTATTCACCGGCGTGCTCGGCAGCGAGGAAACATCCAATTTGAAGGGTTTCGTGGGCTGTTTGCCGAGAAGTTGCAGATCAAACCATTCCGCCATGCGCTCGGTGTCCTGCGGCATCTCCTGCCAGCCACCGTGGCCTGCCCCCTGGCGGATGACGAGTTCGCACACGGTGCCGACTTCGTGGCAGCGCTTCAAAAAGCGCTCGGATTGCGTGATGGAGACCTGCGGATCAGCATCGCCATGCACGATGAAGATGGGCGGCTGTCCCTTGTGAACCCAGTAGATTGACGACAGCTCGCGTCCGAGTGCCTCGCGACCTTCCGGCGTGGCGGCTTTGGGGCCAAACGCGGCGGCGTAGGCTTCGAGTTTGCCGATGCCGACGGCGTTGTCGCCGGGCTCGAACCAGTTCAGGTAATCGGTGGGCGGGTAAAAACACGCCACGGCATTCACGGCGCTGCTTTCGCGAGCAATTGGGTCGGCGGCCTTCGCATTGCCAGGTCCGCCACGAGTCGCGAGCATCAGACTAAGATGCCCACCCGCGCTGCTACCCGTGACACCGAGCTTCTGTGGGTCCACGCCATACGCTGCGGCATTCGCACGCACAAAGCGCACCGCACGATTCAGATCGGCCACGATCTCCTCCACCTGAAACCTCGGCTGCGTGCCATGCACGACGACGAAGGTCGTGTAACCCGCCTTTGGCCAACCACCGTCGCTGATGCCGTTGTGGTTCGATTTCCATCCGCCGCTCACGATCTTGATGATGCCAGCGCCGTTGGGCTTCACCGGCTTGAAGACATCCATCGTCAGCGCCACGCCATCGTGTTTCGTGTAGATGACATCACGGATTCGTTCTGGCTCCTGGGAGAGCAGCGACGTGGTGATGAGAGCGAGGAAGAAAAGGTGTTTCATGGTTAGGGCATCGTTGTGACTTGGCGTCGATTTGCGCAATCGCTTTCATGATCGCATCCTATGACTCATCGCCGGATTTTTGTGATGGCTGCGCTTTGGCGGCAGAACATTTGTCCTCGGCGGGCGTTAGAGCCTCACCATGCGTTTTCTGATCCTTTTTATGTCCATCGCTTTGCCGGTATTCGGCGCGGTTCCCGTCATCCGCAGTGCTCAGAGCGGCCCGTGGTCGGCGGCGACGACATGGGAAGGTGGCGAGGTGCCCGCGTCGGGGATGAGCGTGCTGGTGTGCACGGGGCACACGATCACCTATGATGTCATCGCTGCCGAGCCGCTGCGTTCGTTGCACATCGCGGGCACGCTCAGCTTTGCAACGGATCGCGACACGCGGCTGAATGCCGGATTGATCCGCGTGCAGCAGGATGAAGAAGTGAGCGAGGAGGGCTTTGACTGCGAGGCACACGCGCCGCAGGCAGGGCTCAAAGGCGGCACCTTGCTGGTGGGCACAGCGGAGACTCCGGTGGAGGCCAAGCACACCGCTTTGATCCAGCTCACGCTTTTGGAAGGCATGAATCCCGAGAGCTGCCCAGCCCTCGTGGACTGCGGCGGGCGCATGGAATTTCATGGTGCGGAGATGAGCCGCACCTGGGTCAAACTTGGCTCCACGGCGAAGAAGGGCGATGCCACACTCACGCTCGCGGAACCCGTGACCGGCTGGAAGGCCGGTGATCGCGTGGTGATCGTCAGCACCAATCGCCAGAGCAAGCATCCCGACAAAAAGACCTTCCGCGAGCATGCGCATGACCTCACCGAGACGGAGGAACGCATCATCCGCGAGGTGAACGGCTCGCAGCTCACGCTCGATGCACCGCTGGCTTTCGCGCACACCGTCGAGGGACGTTATCGCGGTGAGGTGGCGAATCTCAGCCGCAATGTGATCGTCGAGTCCGCTGATCCTGCAAAGGCTCGCGGTCACACGATGTATCACCGCGAATCCAGCGGCGCGATCCACTACGCGGAGTTTCGTCATCTTGGCAAAGAGGGTGTGCTGGGGCGCTACAGCATCCATTTCCATCTTGTGCGCGACACCATGCGCGGCGCGTCCGTCATCGGCGCGAGTATCTGGGACAGCGGCAATCGCTGGATCACCATTCACGGCACCGATCATCTCGTGGTGAGGGATTGCGTCGGCTACAAGAGCGTCGGCCACGGCTTCTTCCTCGAAGACGGCACGGAGGTCTTCAACGTGCTCGACCGCAACCTCGCCATCCAGGCCGAGGGCGGCAAGCCGCTGCCCAAGCAAGTGCTACCCTTTGATCACAACGACGGCGCAGGCTTCTGGTGGGCGAACTCGCTGAACACCTTCACCCGCAATGTCGCCGCCGAGTGCGATGAATACGGCTACCGCTTCGATGCCGTGGAGTCGCCCGACTTCTCGCTCACGCTCAATGTGCCGCAGCCCGATGGCGAACGTCGTCGCGTGGACATTCGCACGCTGCCCTTCGTGCGCTTTGAAGGCAACGAAGCCCACACGCAGCGCCGCCATGCCTTCAACTTCGGCGGATTCAGCGCCGAGGCCCGCAACCGCGAAAACCAAGGCAAAAGCGAAGGCGTGGCCGGCATCGGTCCCGATGAGCGGCATCCGTTCGTCATCAAAGACTACCTCGCCTGGGACGTGCATTGGGCGCTGCATCCACGTCCGCCCTGCGTGATGCTCGATGGCATGGAGGCCGCGCACTCGCACTACGCGCTGTGGTTCGCCAACTACGACCGCCACGCCTATCGCGGCATCAAGCTCACCGACATCACCGTGAACCCCGATTTCCAACCCATCGGCACCCAGCCCAAACTCGCCGAGTATCCCGGCAAACTTCAGCCCGTGGACGATCTGCCGCCTTCCAGCGTCATCACGCATGTGCTCAAGCAAAAAGATGGCACCCTGCTCGTGCGCGGCACCACCGCCGACAACGGCGAGGTAAACCAAGTGCTCGTCAACGACAAGCCCGCGCATGAAACCGCCGCCAATCTCTACCAGTGGGAGATCACGCTGCCGATGACTGGCAAACTGACTGCGAGCGCCAAAGACGCCGCAGGGAACAGCGAAGTGCGTCCGCATGAGCGTGTGCCGTAGCTTCGAGTGGCCCTCGGAGCAGCACTTTCCATTGCGAATCGAATCTACCGCCTCCTACCTCCGCCCGTTCAGGATCATCTCATTCAACTTCTGCCTTAGCGCCTCCATGTCGGGATCGGCAAAGCCAGTGTCCAGCGTACTCACGCCGTTCGTGTTGTTGCTCGTGCCATTCAGGGAGTTCAGGATGGCGCTGTCCAGCTGGGTTTGGCTGATCTCACCGGGCTGACCATCATTGCCGCGTGGGATGCCGAAGTTGAAGCGCACGTTGCTGCCATCAAAGCTCGTCTGCACCGTCGCCGGTTCAGCGGGGTTCAGGGTCGTCACGCCATCCACCACGGCTTGGGCAAATGGCGGGCCTTGCGGACCTGGACCGCCATCGTTGCCATTGCCGCCCTGCGGTCCTTGATTGCCATCATTGCCGCGTGGGATGCCGAAGATGAAGCGCACATTACTGCCATCAAAGCTCACGCTCACCGTGGCGCTGTCACCGGGTGGCAGCGTATTCACCCCATCCACCACCGCACCGCCAAACGGCGGACCCACCGGACCGATCATGCCTTCCTGCCCTTGGGGTATCTCAAAGCTGAAGTGCAGCATGTTACCCACCAAATTCACACTCGCGTTCGCGGGGCTGCCCTGCGGTAGCGTCGTCGTGCTGTCCACCTGCGCGGCGGTCAGAGTCGGCACGGCGTCGATCAGGGCCTTGAGGCCGTTGAGCTGGCCACGCATCTGTACAGCATCTGCCAGGGTGTTTTCTTGGGGGAGTGTGGGGTCGAACATGATTGCAAAGGATGAAGGATGAATTTTGACCTGTCCTTCGGGCTCAAAGAGCGAAGGAGGAAGGATGAAGTTCATGGAAAGTGGCTTCGGCTTGAGCCGAATCTTGGTTCAGAGTGTTGCAGGCTTTCCAGGCT
>JAPLUM010000776.1 GCA_026397605.1 Verrucomicrobiota bacterium
GACGACAATGTAGTCCACCCTCATGGACTCCAGCGTCTCTACGGTATCCAGGATGGATTCACCTTTGACCACGCTGGAAGACTCAATATCAACATGGGTCACGTCTGCGGAAAGGCGGCTTGCAGCGACCTCAAAGGAAGAGCGAGTGCGGGTGCTGGGCTCATAAAAAAGCGTCAGCACAGTCTGACCTTTCAGGGTGGGGACTTTTTTGACGCTGCGCTTGAAGAGTTCTTTAAATGGCACGGCATTGGCCAATACGAACTCGATTTCTGCATCGGTAAGAGAGGCGATGTCGAGGAGATCTTTGCGTGGTGTCATGGTGTGGCTGTTTTCTTTTCCCAGGCTTTGATAAAGACTTCGTCACGGCCATCTCCACTCATGAAGCGGACGCTGACGCGCTCATGGGCTGGCAGATCCACTCGGATGCCTGCATAATCTGCGGTGAGTGGAAGTTCGCGGCCAGAGCGGTCCACGAGGGAAGCGATCTGTACGCAGCGGGGGCGGCCAAAATCGAGTAATTCCTCCAAAGCAGCGCGGCTAGTGCGGGCAGTGTAAATGACCTCGTCACAGAGGATGACGACGGCGTCTTCAAGATCAAAAGGGATGTCAGAGCCTTCGAGTTTGGGCAGCACGGTCATGGTCTTTAGGTCATCACGATACTGCGTGATGTCGATCCGGCCTAGCTCGACGCTTCGGCCCATGGCGAGCAGTTTGCTAGCTAGAGCCTCTGAAAAAGGCACACCTCGCCGATAAACGCCGACCAGGGCAAGCTTGGATTCATCGGGCCAGCGGGCATGGATGGCTAGAGCGATCTCATCCAGGCAACGGTCCACACCTGCGGCATCGAGAAGTTGTCTTGGAGGGGTGGAAGATTCAGTCACACCCTGAGAGGAATCCAGAGTGACGAAACCGTCAACGGAGAAGTATGAAACAAAGTCACTTGTTGCAGCTTTGATGGGGTTCTTGTTCGTGATTGGATTTTTTGAAGATCTTACAAACGCATTACAACTCATTTACCACTGGCTGACACATCGTTTTTAAACTGTGAGAAGTTGTTCGCAGGTGAGGGAAGCGCGGCTTCCAACCAGAAATTTCAGATAGTGGGTTGTCCTTCTTGGCTGTTGGCACCTTCGAAAAATGAGAGCGGACCGAGTGGTCCGCTCTTTTTTTATAGCTGATCGTGAGATTGATTCGCTCGGGTTCGTTGTGATTCGACTGTGAAACTCGCCCTTGTTCTTCTTCCCCTCTGTGTCTCGATTGCTAAGGCTGAGACAAAAGCTCCTGTCGTGCCAAACAAGGCTCCTGCGCCTGAGGTTACGGTTAAACCAACTCGCCTGCCAACTCTGGCCAATGTGGCTTATGGCAGTCATGAGCGGCAAGTGCTGGATTTTTACAAAGCTAAGTCCTCTAAGCCAACGCCACTGCTTTTCTTCATTCACGGAGGTGGCTGGGTAAAAGGTGATAAGGCAAATCCTGGTGAGCTTGCGCCTTGTTTGGCGGCTGGTATTTCAGTAGTTTCGATCAATTACCGCTACTCTTGGCAGGCACAGCTCGCTGGAGTGATGCCACCTGTGGAGTGGCCGTTGGCTGATGCTGCACGTGCTCTACAGTTCGTGCGCAGTAAGGCGGCAGAGTGGAATATCGATAAACAGCGCATCGGCGCTAGCGGTGGTTCGGCAGGTGCTTGTTCCAGCCTTTACCTGGCCTTTCATGATGATCTGGCAGATCCGCAAAGCAGTGACCCAGTAGCCCGTGAATCCACCCGCCTCTTCTGTGCAGCGGTGAATGGGGCGCAGACTTCTCTTGATCCACTGCAATTAAAGGAATGGACGCCGAACAGCCGCTATGGTGGCCACGCTTTCGGTTTCATGGATCCAAATGACCTTGGTTCCCGCGATAAGAGCTTTGCGGAGTTTTATGAGAAGCGAGAATCCGTGCTCAAGTGGATCAAACAATACTCGCCGTATGAGCATGTCAGTCGTGATGATCCGCCGGTTTATCTAATTTACACTGCGGCGCCGGGCATTGGCCTAGAGCAGAGAGATCCCACGCACACGGCAAACTATGGCATCAAACTGCAGGAGCACTGTCGAGCTATCGGGACGGTGTGTGAACTTGTCTATCCCACGGCGCCTGAAGTGAAGCACAAGTCGATGTCTGAATTTCTGATCGATGTGCTCAAGCGCTGATCCTTAAAACGGGAATGGAAGATCGTTGAGTTGCGCCAGGGCTTGGTTTCACAAGGCTTCTTCGACTCGAAGCGGCTGTGTCTTGGGTGACACTGCCCGAGAGGCGAAGAAGCCTTTTGGAACCAATGACGGATGCAAATCGGCGGTCAGCCATTCCCGTTTTAAGGCTGATTTCAGCGACCTTTCTCGGCGCGATACTTAGCGATTAGCTCACGGATTTTTTCAGCCCGGTTTTCAGGATTGGGGTGTGTGCTCATCATTTCCGGTTGGCGGCTGCCGCTTGCAGATTTGGCTAGGATTTCCATGACGCCGATCATGGCTTCAGGGTTGTAGCCTGCTTCGATGAGGAAACGTACGCCGAGGGCATCTGATTCCAGTTCATCGTCACGGCCAAATTTCATCACGCGAAAATTAGCGATGGTGTTGGCGATTTGAGCACCTGCATTGCTCTGGCCATCCGACAACAACATGCCGATACCCTGGGCCAGTCCGCTCCATTTTTGGGAATTGGCCATTTGCTCATTGGAGTGGCGACCTACCACGTGACCGATCTCATGTCCTAAAACGCCAGCAAGTTGATCTTCAGTTTTCAGCAAACGCAGCAGCGCCTCAGTGATGAAGAT
>JAPLUM010000035.1 GCA_026397605.1 Verrucomicrobiota bacterium
CCCGCGATCACAGAGCTGTAAGAATGCCAATTTCACGGCGCTTCTGAACGGTGACCGTGATGGTGGTATTCATCACGCAAATGGAGGCCACGAGCATGATGAAAAAGAGCAGGAAGTACATAAGTGACTGCTGATTCTCCACCATTTGAAGCCTAAAGCCATGCATGTCTGTCCAGGTGCGCGGACGCCAGTCGGAAGGTAGCAAATTTTGCTCGATCCAAAGGTTGACCAGTTGATCTGCGGCATCGGGATTGCTTATTTCGATCTCAATTCCGCTCACGTCACCCTCCAGATTAAAGAGTTCCTGCGCTACGTGAAGCGGTGCATAACAGCGCTCTCCAGCGGTGTCAGCACGCACAATGGCAGTGATGAGTAGATCTTTTGGCACGACCACGATTTCGTCACGGACAGCCGCAGCTTTGGCTGCGTCTTTTTCTTCTTCGACAGCGCGCAGATCACGGATCATTTGGCTGATAGTGTCTCGGGTCAGGATGGAGAGGATGTCACCGACTTTGACACCGAGCTTTTTGGCCAGCTTATCCGTGATGATGATGGTCTCCTCCTTGAGATTGAATTCACCCTCCAGCCGGTGCTTGGCCAATTTTGCCAGCAAGGCATTGTCAGTCGTATCTTTCAGGCCAAAGAGTTCCACACCTTCAGGATCAGACTTGCCCGTGCGGGCGGCAATCATCCCCTCAGCGATAGGCGTCGCAGAAAGGATCCCTGGCTGAGCTTGCATGAGTTTGAGAACCTCACGCCAATTGCTGCGAACGGGCGGTTCTGCGCCTTCTGGCAATTCACCAGTGAAGGCAGGCTCCTGCATGAGTACGATGTGAGGCTCAAAGCCTAGCAGGAGCTTTTTAAATTCCACCTGCCAGCCCTGAAACACGGACATGACGACGACCAATACACCGACTCCCAGCATCACACCCAGTACGGAAATAAGCGTGATGATGGAGACAAACGACCGCTTTGGGCGCAGATAGCGGAGAGCTAGGAAAAACGGAGCGCTGGAAAACATGAGGTCTCACCAAACTGGACCCTTCTCTCCTAGGCTTCAACCAAGGTCTGAGAAGTGTCCAACCTGAAAAAGGGAGGGTGAATTAGAGCTTGGTGTAGCCAACGCTTTCGCAGGGCATATCCCATAGCTTTTTGAGCTCGGCATCTAGCTTGGTGATGCTGAAGCTGACACCAGCCATCTCCTGACAGGTGACGATGTTATCGACAATGGTCTGGTGAACGATCAGTCCGCGGGCCTCAAGAATCGGCTTGGCGGCGCGCAGCAAGATCAAGAGTTCCATCATGTGCGTGGAACCGAGACTATTGACGAAGAAGACAATTTCATCTCCCTTACCTAATGGCAGATCGTCGGCAAAGAGCAGGTCGAGAATTTTTGGTGCTAATTCATCAGCGGTGCACATCGGGATGAGGCCCACGCCTTTTTCTCCGTGAATGCCCATGCCAAGACCAATCACGTATGGAGCCTGGCTTGGTCGAGACACCGACTGTGCGGGTCATGTCATTGGCCTTTTGGGCGATACGGGCCAGCTCGTCCAGACTATCCACCACCTGAGCGGCAGCACCTGCGAGCTTCACGACAGGCACGAGACCCGCCACACCACGGCGATTGCCTTTTTTGTCTATGGGTGCTGAGCAGACGTCGTCATTGATGATGACGGTTTTGACCGTGATGCCGTCGTCAGAGGCCAGCTCAGCGCCGATGTCAAAGTTCATCACATCACCCGCGTAGTTGCCATAAAGATAAAGCACACCTTTACCGCGATTTACCGCAACAGTGGCCTCTAGCACGATGTCTGGCGGAGGAGCAGCAAAGATGTCTCCGACCGCAGCACCATCAGCCATGCCTTTGCCGACAAGGCCGTGATAAATCGGCTCATGGCCAGCGCCACCACCGACAAGCAGAGCTGGGGCATCTGGACGCAGATCATTCATGACGATGGAGCGGCGACCGACTGCGCGTGCCTTGCCATCGTAAGCGATGACCAATCCCTCGAAGAGGTCGTCAGCGCATTTAAGTGGGTCATTGATGATCTTTTTGGCGGAGTTGGTGCTCATGAGAAGTCGTTTATAAAGGATGGGGCGCTAGGTTTAGCTGGAAGCTGGAGAAATGTCAAAGCAGGATCATCTGCCAGCCATGGAACTATCAGGCAGACTAAAGGCGTCCTCAATGATATTCAGCTGCGGCAGCTCACCGCGGACGAGGACGACCTCGGCGATGTCGAACCGGATCGCTATTCGAGGGTTTCCGAGTAATCGCAGCCAATCCAGCGCCCCACGCTGGATGAGGAGTTGTTTGTCCTTATTGACCGCATCTGCTGGGCGGCCAAAGGCGGTACTGGTGCGGGTCTTGACTTCGACAAAGCTCAGTGTTTGACCATGCCGCGCCACGATGTCCACCTCTCCGCGATGCAGGCCACGGTAATTTCTAAAAAGCACACGCCTACCGTGTTGGCGCAGATATTTTGCAGCGAGCAGTTCACCCAGCAGACCTATCTCTAGGCGGCTTAGTTTGACGCCCAAAAGAGCCCCCGAAAAAGGTCGATCCAGCTGCATGAATCGAAGCAAAAACTGGCGAAGTCTTGGGTGATGCCTCACCCGATGCCTAACTCCCGCTAAAAGCGATTTGAGATCGAATTCAGTGGAAGGATCGGCACTCATAGTCCTAATCGACAGACACTGATCTCACCGCCGAAGCACACCTCCACATCAGACCCCGCATCGCGCGGACGATCCCCATAACTCGCATTGTAGAGGTAGCTGCCATCATCGTTTTTTTGGAAGCTGACACCCAGCGGGGATCTTGCAGGCTGGCAATGCGTCACCGCAGGCATGGCAAGATCTCCGGGTGGATGATGGGGAAAGTTAGCACACCAATACTCGCCCTTATCGAGAAATTGAGATTGAAGCTCGCCGAAAAGAGCCGCAGACCACTGAGCTACTCGCGACCAATCTACAGCCAAATGACGAATGAGGTAATGAGAAAATGCCATCGCTTTCACCTGGTGATAAGCGGCTTCACGTGCCGCAGCACAGGTTCCTGAAATCATGATGTCCTGACCTAAATTGCCTCCAGCATTCACACCCGAAAGCACCCAATCGGGCTTCAGATCTAAAGCAAACAAAGCGATCCGCACACAATCAGCTGGGGTGCCATGCACGGCCCATCGGCGGTCTCCGCGCGACTCGACCGTTAAAGGAGTCTGGGTGGTGATTCGGTGGCCACACATCGACTGCTCTGAGGCCGGCGCAACGATGCTGTAAGTGGCCCCAGGTATCAGCCCGACAGCACGCTCCAGAGCAGCCAATCCCGGCGCATCAATCCCATCATCATTGGTGAGCAAAAAATGCACGGCGGACTACTTCTTGAAATAATTACTCTGCTTTTCACTGATCGGCAGTCCCACGGTCTGCATCACCTTCAGCATGTCTTCCCAGAGCTCGCGTTTTGCTTTCAGGCCACCACCCGCTAGCTTCTCTTCACGCAAAATGTAGTTCGGGTGAAAAGTAACAATGGTCTGGATGCCCTGCACCTGATGGAACTTTCCACGCAGTCGGATCATGCTTTCTCCCAGACTTAGTGCACCAGCGACTGCGGGTCCGAGCACGATCACTACCTTGGGAGCGACAATACTTATCTCGGTCAAAATATAAGGCAGGAAAGCGCGCATCTCTTGATCCGTCGCTGCTCGATTGGCGATGCCTTGTTCACCTTTAATGGCTGGGCGTTGCTTGCAAAAATGGGTCAAATAAACAGCCTCTCGTTTCAGCCCCATCGCAGTGATAATCCCAGTGAGCTTCTGACCTGCTGGCCCCATGAACGGCTGACCAGCTTCCTCCTCTTCCATTCCTGGTGCCTCACCAATAAACAGAATATCAGCATCTGGCGAACCGCTGGCAGAGACCAATATCGGGCGTAAAGTCCCGAGAGCTTGAATCGTGCTAGATGCCCCAGCATGGGCGGCCAGGGCGGCTAACTTTTCAGCCTTGGTTTGGCCAGTGACTTCGATCAGCGCGACTTTGTCAGTCGAGGAAAGGCTGGCGACAGCCGCAGACGACTTCGGCGAAGTGGAAGGTGCAGGTTGCGCCGTTGGCTTAGGCGCAGGCTGTGGCATCGCCGCCCGCGATTGCATGGGCAGGCTGACCATCGGAACGTCTGGTTGAGCAGGTCGTGATGGTTTACCTCGCTGTTTGAGCCGATCCAGCATTCCTGGTTTGAGAACGACATGCGTCTGCCCCGCCACCTGGCGCTGCTCCAGAAAATGCTTTAACAACCCTGCGGCCTCATTTGACATATGGCGACATTTGGCGAGCCAGAAACGGGACTCAAGAAGGACTTAGCTGATGATCTCATTTTCTAAGATACCCAGAAAATTCTAAAGCTTCCCAAAATCGTCTTCGTGACTAATTAGCATTCACTCGAATCAGGCCCTCTCACGCTAAGAGGTTGAGAAACTCCACAGTCTGCGTGATAAATGGGGTCTGATGGAAAACTCTGCAACCCCACCCTGGGAGACAAAGAAGAAGACGGTAAAACGTGGCCTGCTACGGAAGCTTTTACTGTGGGGCTTTTTTATTGGTTTGATCGGCTTTGTCGCTTACGGACTGAAACCCAAGCCGATCCCAGTCGAGACAGCCGAAGTCACTCGTGGGCCGCTAACCGTTAGCGTTTTAGAAGAGGGAAAAACGCGGATTAGAAATCGCTACGTGGTGGCGGCTCCTGTATCGGGAAACATGCGCCGTGTGGCTTTAAAGGCAGGGGATATTGTGAAAGCCAATGAAACTGTCCTGACAGTCATCGAGCCTGGTCTGGCACCACTACTGGATGCACGTGGCCAAGCTCAGGCTGAGGCGATCCTTGCGGGGACTAATGCGGCTAAGATGCAGGCGGAACAATCCCTTGAGATTGCACGCACCTCAGCGCAATTTGCCAAGCTTAGCTGGGATCGGGTGAAGTCGAATGCCATTCAGGGCAGCATTTCCATCACAGATCGGGAAAGTATCGAACGAGAAGCATTGGTTCGTGAGCGCGAGGTCAGGGCTGGGGAGTTTAAGCTGCAAGTCGCCGAGTTTGAAGTCGCCCAGGCTAAAGCCGCGCTCCTACAACTGACCACGCCCTCTGGTGCAGGCTCATTGGTGGAAGTCAAAGCACCCGTGTCAGGACGCATCCTGAAAGTGGAACAAGAAAGTGCCATGATCGTCTCAGCAGGCACAGCGCTCTTAGAAATCGGAGATCCCGCTGATCTGGAGATCGAGGCTGAGATCCTCTCCCGTGATGCTGTGGCCATCCGTGCAGGCGCGGAAGTGCAGGTAGAGCAATGGGGCGGCGATATGCCTCTCAAGGCACGTGTCGGCAGAATCGAGCCTGCGGCCTTTACTAAAGTCAGCGCTTTGGGAGTAGAAGAGCAGCGCGTGATCGTGCTTTGTGACCTCGATTCGCCGCCTGAGTCAGCGCGCGTTTTAGGAGATCGCTACCGAGTGGAGGTGCGTGTCGCAGTCTGGCATGAGGCCGATGTTTTGCTTGTACCCAGCGGCGCGCTTTTCCGCGAAGGCCGCGACTGGAAAACATTTGTTCTTAAAGCCGATAAGGCGGCTAAAGTCTTGGTCCAAACAGGCCGCACGGATGGCAAATCGACACAGGTCATGGACGGACTCAACCAGGGTGATCTGGTGCTGATGCATCCACCTGATGTGGTGAAAGATGGCAGCGAAGTTGTTCGGCGCGTGGTCGATTAATCCTTGTTCATCCTTCGTTTTTTGTAACTTCAGACTTGGGAGGACGTTAAAGCCCCCTCTTATGTTCCGCTGCAGCTTTCTCTTTTTCATTGCCACTGTCAGTCTCCATGCGGTCTCCTGTGCCTGCACGATCCCCGTCTTTCGATATGCGCTGGACCGCTGGGAAGCGGATAAATTTCATCTCGTGCTGCCGGCAAGTGCAGCCAGCGACGCAGCGCTAACAGATGCTCTACGCCCCCTGCGAGCCAACGGAAAAGCCAACTTAGAAATCACCACAGCCAAAGATGCAGCTGAAGGCGCCGTGTTGTATTCATCTCGGGAAAGCGACCAGCCTGTGTGGAAAGGAACCCTCGATAAAGCAGCGCTAGAGGCCATTCTTGATTCATCGGGTCGCCAAAAAATCCTACAGCAAATTTTAGCTGGCGACTCTGCCGTCTGGGTGATCGCAGAAGATGGCACGCCGGAGCTGCTTTTATCCATGCTGGCTGGTCCAAAGAACAGCTTTGACCCTACAACGACCAGCTTCGCAGCGGCTGTCTTTGGGAAAGGCCGTGTTCTGGGAGCTTGGCCACTGAAAGATCTGGATGACGCATCTTTGGAGGATGCCTGCATGTTCCTCGTGGGTCGCTGCGGATGCCGAATCAAGAGTGGGAATCCAGGCTGGGATTTACTGCTCAATGTCGATTGGGAAAAGGCTCTAGCTGCGGCCACCATCCCCACTGAAACGCCTATTCAGAAAGCTGAACTCGCTAAGCCAGAGGCGGTTGTAACTCAATTGGCAACGGCACCACCCGTCAATGCGACAAACCCTCCTATGAACCGCATTCTGTTGATCGGAGGCGCCATATTACTGGGCGCTTTGGCGCTCTTTTTCCTGCGTGGAAATGCCAAAAAGTAACCGATCAGAGCAGCGATAAGTCCGGCACAAGAGTCAGTCCTGGAACGTCAATAAAGTGCGCATCAGGGCTGATGAGCGTGGCCCCAATACGCAAAGCGCAGGCAGCGATGGTGATGTCTGTGGCAGGCGGCCATTTGCCTTTCCGGCCAAGTTTCCAACCGAGCTCACTAACTTTTCGCCAGAGTTTAAGATCGGTGGGGATTTCAGGAACAATGTCAAAGAACTGCTCCATCTGTTCATAGCGGCGCTCTTCCTTCATCCCTCGCAGGACTTCGGCACGCACAACACCGCAATTGTAGAGACGCCCCGCCAGCAGGTAAGGAGCCAAGACCTGCCTGGGATCTTGACCCGCACGCATGAGGCCGATGTAAATGGCCGAGTCACAAAGAATGTCTGTGGTCATTTGCGCCGAGATGGTTTGCTGTGCTTGACTGGCACAGGGCTGAGATTCCTCAAAGCGATCACATCATAGCTAGGATCGACGGCGGCCTTGGCCTCTTCCATGGTCCAGGGAGATTCAACGATCTTGTTAATCGTGGCTATTCTCAGAGCCTCATTCAAAGCCCAATCGATGGTTTCCTTTCTCGTTTTGAAGCCTGCGGTGGTCATGACCGCATCTAATTTGACCTCGTCGATTTCTACAGTCGTTTTCATAGTGGTATAAATATGGGCATATATATGGGTGAGTCAATCTTTGGCTGATATTTTTCCAAATATCTGCCGTTTTGAGGCATTGTATCCACAGTCTAAATTACTTGTCACTCATGCATCGTAAAATCATCGCTCTCCTTTTAATCTCGGCTGCAATCGGCCTCATGGTCATAGCGCTGCGCCCAGTCCAAGAAGGTCGCCGCACGCTCATGGTTTATTGTGCGGCTGGAATGAAGAAACCTGTCGAGGAGATAGCTCTTCATTATGAAAAGGCATACGGCACACAGATCGAACTACAATTTGGCGGCACTGGCACACTTCTATCCCAGCTACGCATTGCCCAAAAAGGAGATCTGTTCATTGCGGCGGATGAGGGCTCCCTCGAAGATGCGCAGAAGCTTGGCGTTATTAAAGAAGTTCTTCCATTAGCTAAGCAGCATCCTGTTATTGCAGTCGCTAAGGGTAACCCAAAGAAGATATCGAACTTGGCTGATCTGAGCCGACCAGAGATCAGGCTGGCATTACCCAATCCAGAAGCTGCCAGCATTGGCAAAGTCGCGAAAAAATTACTTGGCGAGCAATGGGCCATCTTGGCTGCTAAATCTGCTGTGATGAAACCTACCGTGACAGAGATCGCTGCAGATGTGAAGCTCGGAGCCAGTGATGCAGCCCTAGTATGGGATAGCACGGTCCCTCAATTTGAAGGGTTGGAAATGATCAAAGTGCCGGAGCTTTCGACTCATGCTGAAAAGGTCAGCGTTGCCGTGTTAAACTCAGCTGTTGCCTCAGTGGAAGCTCTAAAGTTTGCCCGTTACCTTGCCGCGCCGGACAAAGGAGGCCTGTTATTTAAGCAACACGGTTTTCAAACCACCGGCGGCGATCCCTGGGTAGAGAATCCAGAGCTGATCCTCTACAGCGGAGGCGTCAATCGCCCTGCCATTGAAGGCTTGGTGCAGGAGTTTGCCAGCCGTGAAGGCATTCGTGTCACCACCGTTTTTAATGGCTGCGGCATTCTCTGTGCAGCCATGAAGACCATGAAAGACAGCACAGCCCCCAAATTCCCAGACGTGTATTATGCCTGCGATGTCTGCTTTGTCCCGCCAGTGGCTGAGCACTTCCCTGAGGCCATCTTATTGACCGAAGCGGAAATCATCATCGCTGTGCCAAAGGGCAATCCTAAAGGCATCAAGACGCTGTCTGATCTAGCGCAGTCGGGACTGCGGGTTGGTTTGTGCAATGCTGAGCAGTCCACCTTGGGCTTTATGACAGCAGGTATCCTGCGCAGCATGAATCTCTTTGATAGCGTCAGTAAAAATGCCTCCAGCCAAGTGCCAACTGGAGATTTCTTGGTCAACCAACTCCGCACCGGTTCACTGGACGCTGCGGTCGTCTATCGTACCAACATCCAAAAACAACTGGAGCACTTCGAAGCCATTGCACTGCCTGCGGACAAAGCTAAAGCCGTTCAGCCATTTGCCGTCCGCAAGGACTCGCCCAATCGTGAATTAGGCAAGCGCCTGCTGACTTATCTCCGCGCTAATAAGGAAAGCTTTGAAAAAGCTGGCTTTGTCTGGCGCGGAGATAGTGCTCCAGTTAAGAGTACAGAGCTTGAGATTCCTGAGTACCTCAAGCAAAAGTAAATGATGCGCACTTTCCTCCTTTTCATTCTTGCCATTGGTCTTAATGCCTGCCGTCCACCGCAGCCTGCTACGACAGATATTTCACCTCCAGAAACTCTACCCGCTTCAGTCAAAGAGCTGACACCAGATCAAGTTGTTAACCTGATTCAAGCCACGCCTGAGTTAGTGATTCTCGACGCACGAGAAGAGTGGGAGATCAAGCAAGATGGCCTGATTGCAGGGGCGATCTATGTCGATTATCTGAATCGAGGCCGGTTCACTGAAAACACGGCCAAACTTGATCCCAAAAAGCCGACATTACTTTACTGTGCGATTGGCGAGCGCTCACGTCGTTGCGCAGCACTTTTAACAGAGAAAGGTTTTACTCAGTTGTCGGTGCTTTCTGGGGGCTTTGAGGCTTGGCTGGCTTCTGGGAAGCAGGTTCAGAAATAGCTGGCGCTGGAGTCAGCCCGGGAACACTGCCATAGCCATAGATGGCCACCTTACCGTCAGCTTTGGGCATGGTCAGATTAAAGACACTTACCCCAGTGCGCTTTTGCCCTTCATAAGAGCGACCATCGCTAGCACCAAAGATCACCGGCTTTTTCGTCACCTTGTGAAGTCCCAAATACAGCATCACATGAGTAATGGGGAGTTTTCTTGGCGTTGCTTCATAGGTGCCAGACCAGAAAATAAGGTCGCCAGGCTTCATTGCTCCAAATGCTGCATGGGTAAGTGCGTCGGCCTGATCCGTCCGGTGCAGCACTCCTTTTTCCAAGAGCCATTTCGCCATTTCGTCTGACTGACGAGGCGTCTGTTTGACGCCCTGCTTCAAAAGTAAATGATAGATCGCACCAGAACAGTCCATGCCCCCAAGGGCAGGATCGCTAGAGCCAAAAGCGTAGGTCAGCTTCATCTTAGTCAGTGCCAATGCTCCTTGGATCAGCGTTTTGATTGATTCTGGCTGTTCTTCAAAGTCTGCAAGTTCGGTGATCTCAATGCTACTGACAGCAGCAGGCTTGCGGACTTCTTCTGCACCATACGCGACGGTGCAGGCAAAGATTCCGCAGAGAAAAGCAAAAGGACGAATCATCAAAGTAAGATGCAGTCATTCGAGAACGAATGCACCCTGCATTTCGCATGAATCCTTCACGCTGCAAAATCTGAAGAAGCTAGAGTAAATGCTGAATGAAGGCAGGCGGAATCTAGCGTTTAATCGGTTCACATGAATCGTCGCCATTTCATTCAAACCCTCTCCGCGCTTGCCGTAGCTCCAACATGGGCTGCGGAGAGCCCCTGGAAACTTCAGTACATGCTGGCTTCCTCCATGTATGGGAATTTGCCTTTGGCCGAGATTTTACCCGAGGTAAAGAAAACAGGCGCTGTCGGTATCGAACTCTGGCCCATGAAACACGGCACTCAAAGGGAGGAGCTCGATAAAATCGGTGTCGAAAAATTCGCCGAAATGCTCCAGACTCACGGCATCAGCTTTGGCGGCACCACTCGCTATGATCTTGGGCCATTTAAATTGGAAAATGAAATCAAGCTGCTGAAGCAACTGGGATGTCACTTCATCGTGACAGGTGGAGAGGGCATCTGGAAAAACATCACGCCCCAACAGCTCAAAAACAATGTGAAGGACTTTGTCGAAAAGATGAAACCTCATGCGGCGCTCGCGGCGGAGAATGGCGTTGTGATTGGCATTGAAAATCACATCAACAACCTCATCGACACCCCAGATTCCCTGCGCTGGCTGGCCGACGACATACGCTCGATGGAAGGGATCGGCATCGCTCTTGCCCCCTATCATCTCCCTCAAGAAGGCAGCTTGCTGGTTGATTTGATCAAGCACATTGATTCCAAAATGACTCTCTTCTATGCCTGGGAACATGGCATGGGGTGCATGAAACCCATGCCCAAAGAAGAGGAGCTCCAACAAATGCCAGGTCTCGGCAAATTAGACTGGAAAGCGCTCCTGTTAGCCCTGAAAGAAATTCGTTTCACTGGCCCTACAGAAATCTTCATGCATCCCACACCGCGTGGCATTCCGATTCTCCCAACCGCCGCCGAAACCACCGCAGAGATCATTCGCGCCAAGCAGTATCTCGACAGCCTCATTTAACTTTCACTCACAACCCAACCACTCTCATACTCTATGAAACCACCCGTCCTACTCATCATTGGCGATGCCACTGAAACCGTCGATACCCTCTATCCTTTCTATCGCCTCATTGAGGCCGGCTATCAGCCTATTGTCGCTGCGCCTGAGAAGCGAAAATATCAAATGGTGCTCCATGAAGTGAAACCCGGCTGGACCATCACCAAGGAGTGGGAAGGCTACAGCATCAATGCTGACACCACCTTTGCTGACATTAAACCTGAGGAGTATGTAGGCATCTTTTTCAGCGGTGGCCGTGCACCTGAATACATTCGGGAGGACGCGGACCTAATTCGCCTGACCAAGTGGTTTTGGGAAAACAAAAAACCGTGTGCCAGTGTTTGTCATGGTGTCGAAATCCCAGCTCGAGCAGACATTGTCAGAGGTCTGCGCATGGCCACGGTGGCCAAGTGTCAGTTTGATCTAGAAATCTGTGGCGGCATTTACGTCAATGAGCCTTGTGTGATTGACCAGCACATGTACTCAGGACGCACCTATCATGACAGTGGTCACTTCATTGGGCCTTGGATCAAAGCTCTGGATGTTGAGCGTGCCAAGATGGGGTTGGGGGAAATGACGAATTCCTAAATCTGAATGACGAAAAAATCCTCAATCACGAAATCCGAATCAGCGATTATTCGTCATTCGAGCTTCGTCATTTGTCATTGCGTGCTGCTTGGGATGATCACAGCGCTGAGCACCCCCTCAGCGCGCGCTCATCCATTGCAGGCTGAGCCGATCAATCATGCTTATGTTTTTAACTTTGATCAGTTCTTTCTACCTGAAGATCCCGATGAGCATGTCGTCGAAGGGGGCTATCTCCTGATGGCAGAACTCAATTGCACCGCTTGTCATAGCGTTCCGGAATCGTGGAAGGCACGGCTTTCGGCCAAACCCGGCCCCAATCTCAGTGCGGTTGGCGCTCGACTCGATTCGGACTCGCTCTGGCTGATGGTGCGCAGTCCGCAACACCGCAAGAAGGGCACTCAGATGCCTGGCTTGTTTACAGGTGAGGATGGCGATGCTGAGAAAGTAGAGGCGCTGACGGAGTATCTTAGCTCATTGAAAAAGCCTGAACCTCGCCTGCCAAAGGGGGACGAAGAGCGCGGAAAAGAACTCTATCATAAAGTCGGTTGCGTGGCCTGCCATGAGCCTGCGACGGATTTCCGACCCGAAAAGGTGTCGGCAGAAATGAGCGTCGAAAAGCCTGGTCTGGCCTCTATTCCAATCGCCTTGGCAGATGCTTATGATGTGAATGCTCTTGCGCACTTCCTCCATGATCCACTGTCACATCGACCTTCTGGACGCATGCCAAACATGCGCCTGACTAAACAGGAAGCCTCCGATATTGCCAGCTATCTGCACAGCGGTCGCACCGCTGAGAAAGCCACGGAGCGTGCAGCTTTGAAAATCCCTGCACAAGGCGTGGAAAAAGGCAAAGCACTCTTCACCCAAATGAAATGTGTCGCCTGTCATCAAGCAGAACCTTCTCAAAGCATGTCGACGGCTGCCAAGCCTGTCCTGAATTTAAAGACCAAGGCTGGTTGCCTTGCCGATAAGCCGACCTCTGGCATCCCACGCTACGACCTCAATGATCTCCAAAAGCGTGCGCTAAGGCTGGCCATCACGACCATTCAAAAACAACAGGCTCCTGCAATGACAGCGATGCAAAAGGTGGACTGGCAGATGAGCCGCTTGAACTGTTATGCCTGTCATGATCGCGATGGAAAAGGTGGACCCGAAGATCCGCGTGCTCAATACTTTGGTAGCAATGATGGCAGTGCGGAGTCCCTCGGTGAACTGGCCCATCTGCCACCCAATCTTGATAACGTCGGGCGTAAGCTGACGCGTGGTTGGCTGCAAAAAGTGCTTTATGGTGAAGGCGGCAGTGTGCGTCCTTACATGGATACTCGAATGCCCCATTTTGGCCAGGCTCAAACTGAAATGCTCGTCGATCTTTTGCCTGAATCCGATCAGCGTGAAAAGCCCGTGAAGATTGACGTAAGTGGTCTGGAGAAACACCACCGAGCCGAGCTTGGACGTGGTTTAATGGGCTCCACTGGACTGGCCTGCATCTCCTGCCATGGCTTGAAAGATCGCAAATCGCTCGGACCTCCGGTGATCCGACTTACCCACACAGTGGATCGTTTGCAGCCAGAGTATTTTAAGGAACTGCTCCTCAACCCGCAGGCTACCCAGGTCGGCACCATGATGCCGCCCATGTTCATAGGCCGGAAAAAAGCGGATCAGGAAATCGAGTCCATCTGGACCTACCTGAAAGAGATTGAAGGCCAGCCGTTACCCGAGGGATTACTCTCGACTGAGGATTTTGAATTGAAGCCTGAAAAACTTGGAAGACCGATCGTCTTCAGAAGCTTCATCGAAGGCGCAGGCAGTCACGCCATCGGCATCGGTTTCCCTGAGGGCATTCATGCTGCCTTTGACTCCGTGCAGTGTCGCTGGGTCCTGATTTGGAAAGGACGCTTCCTGGACGCAATGAGTAATTGGCAGAGTCGAGAGATGCTGCCGATCAAGCCGCTCGGCACGGATTTAAAAACACTGCCACAAGCCACTGGTGTTCGTGAGTTCAACGGTTACCGCCTGAACAAAGACGGTGTGCCGACGATGCTGTATCAGCTGGACGGCCAGCCTGTGGAAGACACGCTGCGGCCCGTGGATGGACGCTTTGAGCGCAGCATCAAAATTAAGGGGCAAGAATCCAAGGAGGTATTGTCATGGTAACCAAATCTCTCGCCCTCGGCTTCCTAGCTCTGAGCTATCAACTGCTGGCTCAGGATCAAGCGGACTACTACCGGACCGTCACACTAGAGACCCCATCAGGCGTCAATATGGAGGCCAGTGGGCTTGCCGTGTTGCCAGATGGCAAACTCGCTGTGGCTATTCGTAAGGGAGAAGTCTGGATCATCCAGAACCCAAGCGCTGAGCCACCTACCGTGGCCAATCTCGGCTATCAGTTGTTTGCTTCAGGCATGCATGAGATTCTCGGTCTAGCCTATCATGAAGGTGACCTCTACGTAACACAGCGCAGTGAAGTCACACGGCTACGCGATACCGATGGCGACGGCAGCGCCGATGAATACCAGACCGCCAGCAAAGGCTGGGGCGTCTCCGGTGCCTACCATGAGTATGCCTACGGACCGGTGTTTGATCGCGATGGGAACATGCATAACACCCTGAACTGCACCATGGGCAAGACGTGGTCCGGTGCAGGTGATGAAGCCAAGCATCCACTCTGGCGAGGATGGAGCATCATCACTCCAAAGGGTAGCACCACGGCCAGTGGCTTCAGTGCCGGCTTTCGCAGTCCCTGTGGAATCGGCCTCAATGCTGAAGGCGACATTTTCGGTGCCGATCAGCAGGGCAACTGGACCCCCACCAGCCCCATCATGCACATTCGCAAAGGAGCCTTCTTTGGCCATGCGGACTCACTCGCCGATGCCAAGCGTACTGCTTCCCCAGTCAAGCCACCGGCAAAGCTGCTAGATGGCATCACAGTCGCGGAAGCCGTCACCCAGGTTCCCGGTTATTGCCTGCCTGCTGTGTGGCTGCCTTATGTGAAGTTTGGTCAGAGTACCACGGGGCTGCGTTGTGACCTCACAGGGGGTAAGTTTGGCCCTTTTGAAAAACAGATGTTCGTTGGCGAGTTTGTCCTTTCTGGAATCAATCGAGTGTTCATGGAAAAGATCGATGGAGAGTATCAGGGAGCCTGTTTCCCCTTCGTGAATGGACTGCAAAGCGCCACGCTGACACTGAACTTCCTGACAGATGGCAGCATGATCGTCGGTCAATCCAACCGAGGCTGGAACAGCTATGGAAATCGTGCCTACGGCTTACAGCGCCTTGTTCCCACGGGTAAAGTGCCGCTGGAAGTGATGAAGATGGAGGCTCTCAAGGGAGGCTTCAAATTCACCTTCACCCAGCCTATCAAACCGACAGACTGGTCTAAGACAAAGGCCCAAAACTACACTTACCTACTAACCTCAAAGTATGGCAGTCCTGAAGTTGATCCCAAGCCTCTTCAGCTGACTGACTGGAACCTTTCAGCAGACGGTCTGAGTCTCACCGTCAAATGCAGCAACCTCCGCGCAGGTTACGTGCATGAGTTTGAGTTACCTGAGATCACGGGCCAAAATAATCAAAAACTCTGGCACCGCCTCTGCGCCTACACGCTCAACCGCATCCCGTGAGATTCAAGGATTGCAGATTAGCCCTTCAGAGTCATCAGATATGCTAGCAAATCGGCGACGCTTTGATCGGGTAGCGCATCCAAAAGGCCTTCGGGCATGAGGCTGCGACGAATGTATTTGGTGGAACTGATGTCTTTTTTGTCGATCCGGCGATCTGGGAAACCAGGCTGGCGGATGACGGTGGCTTTTTTGTCCTCGCTGACGAAGAAAGCATCGATGAGATCGCCGTTTTTCATTTCGATGCGGAAGATCCGATAGCCTGGCTCCATGGCGGCATTGGGTGTGAGGATATTGCGCAAAACGGCCTCCAGGCCCATGGCACCTGCGCCGGAGAGGTTGGGGCCGATTTGACCGCCGGCGTTGCCGATTTGGTGACAGGCCATGCAGAGGGCGCTCAGCATTTTGCCGTTAGCAGCGTTCCCCTTCGGAGCCAAGGCGGTTAGTTTGGCAAACTTGATATCGAGGGCTTTTGCAGCCTCTTCTGAGAGTAGCGGTGGGGTGTCGATGATCTTTGCGATGCGGACACCTTTGCCGAATTTGTCACCGGCTTTCGGATAGCTTGTATAGGTCTTATCCGGCCCATAGGACCGATCAAAGCCGCCACGGATCTCTGCCGCTGTTCGCTCAACATTCCACACTCGGAACTCCATCATCGCACCCTCGGTGCCACCCTGTGGGCCACTCCAGCCAATGCGGCAGTTTTCCCACTTCATGGGTGCGGGCTTTTTAGCCGTGGCATCGAGTTCACCGTTTTGGTAGATCCGAATGATGCCCTGGGCATCACGGGTGACGGCAATGTGTGTCCACAAATCAGGCGTCATCGGTTTGGCGGCGGCACAGACATCATGCAGCTCAGGCCCTGCATAGGCGCGCAGCTTGGAGCCAAAGAAGTTGAGCTGCATGCCATTCTCAGTGCCAAGCAGACAGTCGTCATTGCCAATCTGAGCGGCAAGGCGCACCCAAGCTTCGACGGTGAAGGGACCATCGAGTGTGATCTTAGAATCGACCCAAGCGGTATCCTGGCCATCGAAGATTAGGACCTCTCGGAAAATACCGCCGAGCTGCTGCTGGAGCTGTTCTATGGCCGGATCATCACCGAGCACGGTGACGAGGCGATCAACAGTGGGCCCATCGAAGTCAGCAGGCGGCAAAGAGTTGCTGATCAAAGCACCCACGATGGTTTTAGCACCAGCTTTGCTACTAGAGAGTGCAGTCAAGGCACTGCGGCGTTGCGCTGGCTGCAGCGAAGGATATAGCGCGAGGAGTTTCGTAGCAGCATCGGCTGCGCGTGAAACAGAAAGGGCCTCAATGGCGGCATCTCGCACGAGCAAATCTGGATCTGATTGAGCAACACTGACAAACAGATCGGCCTCGCCGCTGCGGAGGTCGCGAAGGGTGTTTAACAAGGCGTGACGGCTTCCAGCCGTCATTATTGATGGCTGGAAGCCATCACTCCTTGCCAAGGCGACCAAATCGCCCTCCAAGCTCGTGAGCTGGAAGCTGCCAATGAGTTGCAAAGCCAGCTCAGGTGCAGTGGTAAGGATACTCTTGGCCGTTTCGCTCAGCAGTGGCGCGATCTGCACTGCATCCAGCTTGGTGCGCTGAGCCAGTAGCTTCTCGACAACTGACGCGCGGGATTTTTCATTCGATAGCAGTGCCTTTAAGGCATCGCCGACACCAGCTTCGGCGGGGAACTGAGCGAGACGCAGAAGTTCTTCGTCATTCAGAGCTCGGTCGAGCTGCGGGAGTAGTTTCGCAACACGGGAGGCGCTTGCCTTTGGCTCCAATGCTAGCGAGGCCAGCACGCGAGCCTCCACGGGCAGCTTCGCGGCAGCTTCGGAGTCGAGAAACTTTGCCACGATGTCCGGCTGACGCTCCAGGAACATGCGGACGAGGAAGCGCTCGAATTCGCGGTCGTAGGCTTCGCGCACGGGGATTTGCTTGGCGGCACGGGAGGAGGCGGTGGTGGGCGCGTTGGGGATGGAGGGTTTGGCAAAGACCAGAAGTTCTCCAATGTTTTGGTCGGACAGACTCCGTCCGATTTGATTGATCTGACCGAACTGACTGCTCACGAGGTATTCCTGCGCTGCAAAGTGAGTCTCTGGGAGCTGCTTCCTGTCGGTAAGCTCCTGCCAAGCTAGATGTGCTTTGGCTGTTGGTTTGGCACCAAGCATGGCAGTGAGTTCTTCAGTAGTGAGCTTCGTGAAGTCGGGGATAGGCAAGGAGTGACGGCTTCCAGCCGTCTCCGTCTTGGCTGACGGCTGGAAGCCGTCACTCCTTGGTTTGACACGCCAAATTCTGCCGCGTGTCTTATCCCGATCAGGATGCGCACGAGGCACCTCGTTGTGAGAGATAATCTTATTATACCAATCGACGATGTAGATGCAGCCGTCAGGGCCGTTGGTGAGGGCGACGGGGCGAAAGAAGGGATCCTCGCAGGTGATGAAGTCAGAGAGTTGGGCAAGTTTCCAATACGCGCCGTCGCGATGCATGGCGAGGGTTTGAACCCTGGAAGTGATGGGATTAGCCACGGCCATCGTATAAGTAGGTGCGGCTTTAGCCGCAGGTTCGGAAGATTCGGCTAGAGCCGAAACCACATTTGGAGACAGCGGACCGCTTTCGATCAACGCCAACCCACTCAATCCAGTGCCACCCATACGGAACTCGGACTGAGGCGGAAAGTCGGGCTGATAGCTCTTTTTGAGAGCATCCATGCCACCAGGATAGTAGGCGTATTCATGGAAGGGCATGATGGGGTAGCCGTAGTCGTTGGCTTCCTGAATGAAGGACTCGCCTTCATTGGTAATCACGAGCCCCCAGATGTTGTTTGGACCAATGCTGGTCATCTCAAAGCCGCTGCCGTCAGGTCTCATCCGGGCCATACCGCACTTAGGGTAATCGACAAAGTTGTCACTGCCGGGTTTATGCACCTTGCTGTTATTGAAAAGGCCCTGTGCCATCCAGATCCAGCCGCCCGGAGCACGGGTGAACTGATGCGGAAATAAGTGCGAGTCCTGTACGCCGAAGCCAGTGAGAAGAACCTCATGTGTGTCGGCTTTCCCATCGCCATCGGTATCTTTGAAGAGCTTTAAATCGTGACCATGCTGGATGTAACAGGTATCTCCATTTCCCCAAGGCAACATACCGGTCGGGATAGCCAGACCTTCGGCAAAAATCGTGGGATTTCTCAGTCCACCTTCGGGGATCGGACCATTCACGGCTTCCCTGGAATAAACTTTTGCCCTTCTCGTTTTGAAAGGCGGCTTTGGGCTTAGGGTGGCCGACTTTTTCCCAAGTCGGGATGCCGGGCGTGGCAGGCAGTTCTTCAATCGTCACGTCTTTGACCTGCACGAGCGCAATACCGCCGCTGTGGACCTGCGGGGCGATGTGGCCATCGAGCGCGATGTTGGGATCGGTTTCGGTGTAATCCATGCAGTACACGCCATTGATCCAGGTCTGAATGCGTGGGCCTTCAGCAAGGATGCGGTATTCGTTCCACCCTGTGACATCAATGGCCTTGTCGAGAGCCGCTTGCTGCTCGGGCGTGGGTGACCAAATAACCTTGTTCCGGCGATGCTCATCGTAAATTTTGCCAAACCAGCCAGCGCCGCAATCCACTTGGTAACCGCTCATCGCGCCGCCATCGCGGACGCTGCGGATCTGGATACCGCTGTTGATGAGGCCGGTCTTGGGATCTCCACTGACCTTGATTTTGAGCTTTAGGTCGAAGTTTTGATACGACTGCTTCGTGCTGATGAAGTCGTTCTTTTTGATCTTCTCCGTGGTGGAGCCGCCAGTGATCATTCCGTCTTCGACACGCCACATGGCAGGATCAAAGTCCCAGCCTTGGAGTGTCTTACCATCAAAGAGAGAAAACGGAGCGGCTTGAGACAGGGCCGAGAGGAGTGTTAGAACGAAAAGGAAGCGCATGGTGAATGATAGAACGCCAGAATTGCATCAGATTCCGCACAAGACGTCCACTACAAGCTAACTAAAACCCACCTTAACTCCGCGCGCGATACTCAGAGGGATGACAGCCGACCCAGCGCTTGAAGGCACGGGCAAAGGCAATCGGGCTACGATAACCGACAAGCAGGGCGATGGTTTCCTGCTTATCTTTGGTGCTGACAAGCAGGCTTTGTGCGGCCTGCATCCTTAATGAAGTCAAATGAGCCATGGGGCTACGGCCCAGCTCCTTCCAGCAGAGCCGACGAAAATGCTCCTCGCTGACATGCGCGGCATGGGCCAGAGCTTTAAGAGTCCAATCTTCGACCAAGCGAGACTGCACCTCTTCCCAGAGCAAGCGCAAGCGCTCATCCCGCCGCCAGGGCTCAGATAAACGGCGTGTGTGGTGGTGAGCCAGCTCGATCCAATGGTGCAAAGCCTGCGGATCACGCGCAGAGTCCCACTCACCGCGCAGACCTTCCCAGATGCGCTGGAGCTGATTCACATCGACTTTCACCTTCAGCGGAGAGGCCGCGCTGACCTGCGGAGAAATGAAGCTTGGCTCGTCATAACGCATCCAGAGAAAATGCCAGCTTTGCCCAGGCAGAGCATGAAAAGCATTCGGCACCCGCGGCGGTGCCATGCAGGCCCAGCCCGCGCTGACCGTCTGCCAGCGACCGTCCAGCAAGACACGGCCAGAACCTTTGAGAACAATCATATAAAAACTGCCACTGGGCGCTAAACGCA
>JAPLUM010000161.1 GCA_026397605.1 Verrucomicrobiota bacterium
TTCCTCGGCAGCGCACCAACTTCAGCAAGCCTGATCACTGGAACGGCCACAGATGCCACGGGCAATACTTCTGAGTTCGGTGCCATTGCTCCAATCCCGACCGACTTCGGCGACTGGAATGGCAGCGGTGCCGCCACCACGACAACAAGCAGCACGGTAAACTCCAACCTCCGCCTCGGAGCGACTGTGGATGCTGAAGCCAGCGTCGTGCCAAATGCGACTGCCACCACGGACGATATAACGGGCAGTGATGACGAAGATGGTGTCACCCTACCCGCCAACCTCACGCCAGGTGCCTCTTACACCATTCCTGTCTCCGTCTTTAACAACACTGGTGCTTTCGCCACCTTGAATGCATGGATCGACTTCAATAATGACGGAAGCTTTAACAGCACGCTTGCCGCGACCAATGGAACAGGCTCAGGCGAAAAACTCGGCGCTGAAATCAATGTGCCTACCAGTGCCACAGCACAGACACTGAACGTCACCTTTACCGTTCCTTCGGGTGCTTTATCAGGTGCTGGTAGAGGAGTGCGCTTCCGTCTGACGAGCATCAGTGCCGCCAGCGCTCCCACGGGTGCGGTGGGTTCAGGTGAAGTCGAAGACTACGTGGCCACCATCAGCGACTCGGACTTTGGTGATGCTCTGGGCGCGGCTGCCTTTGCCACGGTGAATACCAATCTCAGGATGGGTGCGCAGATTGATAGTGAGCCTCTCCCAATCACCAGCCCAGATGTCCTGACAGATGACACGACCAACCTAGATGATGAAGATGGCGTCACGATTGGCACGCTGGTCAGTAACGGAGTTTTCCGAGTTTATAATTGGCAGCAGGCGGTGCCTGTTGCCGTCACGGTGACTAATAACAGCGGAAGCCCTGTTTACCTCAGCGCTTGGAATGACTACAACATCAATGGTACCATGGAACCGTCGGAGAGGATCATCACCAACCACCTCGTCCCTACTGGCTCAAACAATGTCGCGCTGAGCTTTACCTTCGACGTGCCACTCATTTCCTTCCCGAGTTTCTTCAATAGCCGCTTTGTCATCAGTTCCCAGACCAATGCCTCCGGCACTGGCTATCAGGGTACCGGTGAAGTGGAAGAGTATCGCGTTCAAGTTGGCGCGGCTGAGTTAGATTATGGAGACTCCCAGCAAACTCAAGCCTCACAAGTTGGCATGTCCGTTGGTAGTGAGGCGCCTGCGGCACGTGTGCTGCCAGGGCTGAGAATCGGTGCCACGGTGGACAGTGAGCAGACCCCTACGCTAAATTTCACCATGACTGGGGATGATGTGACTGGGACGGATGATGAAGACGGGGTGACTTTGCCAGCCAGTGTGTTCCCTGGACAGACCGGAGCCGCTGGCAGTGTCACCGTTACCAATTTGACGGGAGCTGTCGCTTATCTCAATGGCTGGCTGGATACCAACAGTAACAGCATTTACGAGAACAATGCGGTCGAGCGTGTCTTCACTAATGTGGTCATTCCCATAGGCTCCGTCGCCCTGGTGCAGAACTTCACCTTCAATGTGCCCAACGGGGTGGCCGTAGGCGGATCACGGCCCTGCCGTTTCATGCTCACTACGGGCACGACGGATCTGCCAAGAGCCAATCTTTATACCGGAGAGATCGAAGATCACGGGCTACCTATTACGTGCCCAGCAGTTACAGTGACGCCTGCCCAGCTTCCACCAGCCATTGCTGGCAGTGCTTATAGCCTTTCTTTTGCCGCAGCTGGTGTTCCAGGACCCTTCACGTATGATATGATTGGCATCTTACCTACAGGCATGAGCCTCTCAACAGCTGGGGTGCTTTCAGGTACGCCGACCCAGGTGGGTAGCTTTAACGTGAATTTAGAGGCGATGGGCGTTGGAGGTTGCACAGGCTATTTGGCCTACACCTTCATCGTCGATTGTCCGCAGCTGGCCATCACCACCGCTTCACTGCCCAATGGCAGTGCTGGCAGCGCCTACAGTCAGACGCTGGCCGCACGCAGCATGACGGGACCTGTGACGACGAATGGTCTCTCAGCGCAATACCTACTGGCTTCAGATCTGACGGACCGCTCCAACAGCAATCTCAATCTCACCGGTGCTGGAGGCAGCTTTGCCAATGGTGGTCTGGATTTTGGGACCGTCGGAAATTACAGTACGGTCAGTTCTAGTGTGCTTAATAATGACGTTCACACCATCAGCTTTTACATGAAGTTCACCGCGCCTCCAAATGGTAGCTGGCTGCGTATTTTACGCTATGGCACGGCTTCAGACAGAACGCCTGGGCTCTGGCGGCATCCTTCGACGAATCAACTTCACTGGCGCTATGATGCTGGCAATACCGGACTAACGGAAGGTTTTGTTTATCCGCAGAATGATTGGCACCAAGTCACCGGTGTGAAGAATGGCGGCACCTTTACTTTGTATGTGAATGGGAATCAGGTCGATACAGGCGCGGTGGCCAATCCCAAGGCGGCTGAAAACTCACCTCTCTACCTTGGTGAAGGTTATCCAGCGCCGATGGTTCTGCGTGACCTGCGTGTGTATAATCGTGCTCTGAGTGCTGGGGAAATCGGCACCGCTGCCACCACAGGCATTACTTACGCTGTCACGGCGGGTGCTTTACCCACGGGCTTAAGCCTGAACAGCAGCACGGGAGCCATCACCGGAACGCCGAGCGCCGCTGGCACATTCAACTTCACCATGACCGCGACAGGCCTCGCAGGTTGTACGACGACGCGGAGTTACAGCATCCAGATCACCTGCCCGACGATTGCTGCACTGACACTCCCCAACGGCGTAGCGGGCTGGAGGACGATCTCCCTTTCGAACAATCTGGGCACGGGCAATATGGCCGTCACGGCAACGCTGGATCAGTCAGTGAAAACCACCACAGGACTCTGGTTCATGATCAACAATGGTCCAGATCCGACCACCGCTGATCCGACCTATGCTGCTGTTTACTTGGTTGGCGGTAGTTATTACGTCACCAGCTATTCGAACAATCCTAGCAGCACACATACTCTCGGTACCATCATCGCCACGGGCACTTACACAGACACCTTGGCTGCTGGCATCCGCACCTTTAGCTTCAGTCTGCCGGTCAATACCATCAATGCCTGGTCTGGCGGCGGCCCGACTTGGAAGGGCATCGGTTTCCCGCTGGATGCGCAGGGGAATGCAGCAGGAAATGCTTTCACGCCTTATCGTATCGGTGTCTGGGCACGCTCTTTTGCTACAGGAGCCGTGAGTTACAATACCAGCACCAAAGCATGGACGGTGAACTTCGGCAGTGGCGTGGGCACCTGGGATCTGGTCAGTGATTTTATCTCCTCCTGCTGCCCTCTCATCATCAAGCCCACCACGCTACCGAATGGTGCCACATTCGCCGCTTATCCGACGACAACGATGGATGCTGACTGGGGTGTACCCAATTATAGTTGGACGGTCTCAGCGGGCGCTTTGCCAATCGGTCTGTCCATGACCAGTGCCGGCGTGATCAGTGGCACACCGACGGTCGCTGGAACCTATAACTTCACCCTGCGCGCTCAGGATTCCGGCGGCAACTGCTTCGGCACGCAGGCCTACACGGTGACGATCTCGGCGTCTCTGGATTTTGGTGACTGGAACGGCAGTGGAGCTGCTACGACAACGACGACCAGCATGCTGAACTCCAACCTCCGCCTCGGTGCCACCGTCGATGCGGAACTCAGCGTGGTGCCAAATGCCACTGCCACCACCGATGACATCACGAACACCGGCAGCGCGGATGATGAAGATGGCGTGACCATGCCAGCGACGATTACCAAGGGGGTGAGCGTCACGATTCCAGTCAGTGTCTTCAACAACAACGTGGCGGGACGTGTGCTGCAGGGCTGGATCGACTTTGATGGCAGTGGCACCTTTAACAACGTGGACTGGACGACAGCAGGTGGTGAGCGCATCTATGACTTGCCCGTGCCTGCCAATGCCTTGCAGCAGACGGTGAACGTGACCTTCACACCGACATCCTTGGCCGTCGTGGGCACGCAGCGCGGGGTACGCTTCCGCTTCAGTGACAACGCCGCGACCACACCGGCGAGCAACGGTGCCGTAGGTGAAATCGAAGACTACGTCGTGGACATCAATTGCCCGACGATCAACATTGCGCCGACCGCGGTCGTGCAGGGACGTATCAGCACCGCCTATAGCCAAACACTCTCTGCCAGCGGTGGTGTGGCCCCGTATGGTGGCTGGACGGTGATATCAGGCACGCTACCGGCCGGGCTCACTCTAGGTGCTAACAGCGGTATTATCAGTGGCACACCGACCGCTGCAGCCAGCCCAGCCACCAGCATCACCGTTCGTGTCAATGACGCCTTTGGTTGTCAAGGCACGCAGGTTATTAGCCTTCAAGTTTGCCCAAATGTTACCATCTTTACGTCGAGCCTGCCCACAGCAACTGTCGGCCAGGCCTACAATACTTCTCTTCTGGCTATCAATGGCGTGACACTGTATAATTGGCAGATCACCTCGGGCAGCCTGCCCGCTGGTCTAAGCTTTTCGACCGATGGTTTCATTGCCGGCATACCAACGGCTACGGCGGCAGCGGTCCCTTTAACTTTTCTTGTGACAGATGCCAATGGATGTTCGGCGACAAGGATTCTAAATTTTACATCGGTCTGTCCGGCGATCACGGTGTCACCCGGATCAGTCTTCTTGCCTACAGTCGGCACCGCCAGCACGCAAACCACGGGCGCAAGCGCTAGCGGCATCAGCGGCACGTTCACGTGGTCACTCACGGGCACGATCCCAACGGGACTCACGATCAATAGCAGCACGGGTCGGCTTTCCACCACGGCATCGACACCCGCCGGGCTGCACAACAGTTTCAACATCGTTGCTGCGAGCTTGAGCTATCCGGTCTGCTCCGGCTCACTGCCTGGATCGTTGCAAATTTGCCCTGTCATTACGGTCAATCCTGCCACACTGATCAACGGCACCGTCGGCACGGCTTACAGCCAAACCATCAGCGCCACCGGCGGCAGTGCCGCTTACACCTTTGCTGTCATTGCTGGCAGCTTGCCAGCCTGGGCCACACTTAATGCTAGCACAGGAGCAATCACTGGCACGCCGAATAGCACCACAAGCGCGACGTTCACGATCCGTGCCACAGATGCCAATGGTTGCACAGGCACGACGGCTTACACGGTGACGCCTGT
>JAPLUM010000213.1 GCA_026397605.1 Verrucomicrobiota bacterium
GCGACTTCGTCGGCGGCATCAGATCGTCCTCGTCGGTCGTGATGATGCGTTGCCAGACTTCGCTCTTCGCCAGATCGCCAGGTTTGATCGGGAACGCACCCTCTTTGGCCGTGTAGGCACCTTCCGGCGTATCGAGTCGCATATCGGCCTCCCGTTTCTTTGAATCAAAACCATGACAAGCAAAACAGTTCTCCGAAAGGATCGGGCGGATGTCGCGATTGAAGCTCAGTTTGTCAGCGGCAAAAGCCGAACTGGCAATAAGCAGACAGAGAATGGGCACGGCACGAGTCATGGAGTGTAAAGAGACAGTTTGGAAAGCTTACGCTGAATGATAGCCAAACCTTCCCAATAAGCCGCACCGTTTTCACACAAACCCTTGGCGTATGCTCCTAGAAATGGACTGTGATGGACACCACAAGAAATCCGCCATGGTTAAAATGGGGGAGGTGTACCACCCTGCCCCGAGCCAAATGACATTGGCCGACCACCAGATTCATCAACGCCAAAATAATCACCTTGGATCATTCACCCGCCCGAAAAACAAACATGCACCGCTCTCTGCATGTTGGATGGCAAAGAGGAACGGACGGTCGGCTTTGAGATCAATGGGTTTTGGCTTCTCCACCATCGCTAAAGCTCCGAGCATTGTCACCGCCGTCGCGGCGGCGGCCTCGGTACCTTTTTCATCCAGTTCGATGAAGGTCTTGTGGAAGACCTCGGAGATGCAGAGGTAGTCGTCAGGTTTCTTTGGCGCTATGGCGTCGAAATCAGCGCTTCCTTGGGGTTTGTCGAAGGCCGTCGTCATGCCCATCTTTTGCAGCACCTCGCCCAATGGCACTGTCGGTGGTGTGATCTTGAATTTCGGCAGATGCAGGATCACCTCGCGATACTCGGCTTTGGTGCAGGCCAGCAGCGTTTCCGGGGTCAGCTTCTTTTCCACGTTCGATATACCGTTGATGTTGTCTGGCACGATGAGCAGGAAATGCAGGTCATTTCCCGCATAGGGCAGTGTCACTGCCTGAAAGCCACTTCCGTTCAAATAACGCATGTGCTCTTGTTTGTGCATCGTCGGCACTTGGATCGTCGATTTGGCTCCATTTACATGGAACGGCTTCGGAGCTGTCGCCTGTTCGTTGAAGTCATCTGACCACGCTGCTTTAAAATAGAGCGCATTGACCAAAACGAGCCGCGTGTCCTCACTGAGCCCTTCTTTGGGGATCAAATCACGAATCCGCTTCTGCGTTTGTTTTTCCACCCAGCCGTTGATCTCCCTTCCCGCGCCAACAGGGTCTTTTATGAAGTCCATGAGCTCCATAGGTGCTCCAAAATGGTTCTTTACGCCGGACAAGAACGTTGCGCGGAATTCATAGCCCTTTTGACCAAAGAGCCGATTTGCCACCTGCAACTTCACGGCCTCGGAAGGGCCACCATGCTTCTTTGACTGCGCCACCTGCTTTTTCGAGTTTTCCCGCGCCACTTCCAAAGCCTTATTCAGCGCTGCAAAGGACTCGCCTAATGCCTCCTTGTCTTTTGGCAAATGCAGCACCCGCTCCATCTCCTCCTGTGTTACTCCACTGGTCCCGAGATAGGTCATGCTTAGCGCCGACTGGATCGAGTATGGCGAAAGACAGACATTCTCATTCTTTGGCATCTGCCTGTGCAACTCGAGCCCAAGGCTATTCACGGACTGCGCAGCCGCTTCTGGCGTTGCGGCGTGCGAGTTGCTCGCGAGTGACATGAGAAGGGCTAGAAAGATTCGGTTCATCGGCTTTTAAATTGTCTGATTGTTACAAATTTTTCCAAAACACCCACCATGAACTTCTTGCTCTAGAAGCCGCGTCCCCCCGTCCTTTTGTGGATGTTCATGGACATTGTTCACCTTGAAATTAGCGCCGCGGACTTGGCTGCCTCTTGATCGTAAGTTCGACTTCTCCATCTCGGAGTGAAAAGCTTTCAAGCATGTTGAAGTAGCCCCCGCCTGGGCCGGAACCTGGGAGTAAAGCCATATGATCGCCGCCTTGTTTCGTCCACTTAACGACCTCCGGACCTTTGTAATTTCGGCCTTGGCTTCGCATCGCCGCCTCTGAAATCAGGTCGAGCACTTTGCCCACGGGCAATGGAAGAGAACCCACGGAAATCTTGCGGAACCGAATGCCCAATTGGCTACCTTTGCCGGTCATGGCGACGTCCACGTCCATGGTTACCACTCCTTTCAAACCGCTTTGTTCATAGCGAAAACCTACCAAGCCTCCGCCGTTGGCGAACTCCACCTGAGGTTCGCTGACACCGGGTGGTAAGCAGTGCTGAAACTTGCGTAATAATTCACCGGTCAACCATGCATTGATGTCATCCTCGCTAAAAACCTCGTGGATGTGCGTCGTGGGCGTTTCCCCAGTCAGTTGGGTCAACCACTCGTCAGCCGCCGCTTGATTGGTACCATTGCCGTTTAGCAGTGCCAATAGGCCTTGTAACTTTTTCTCAGAGCCAGTGCTTGGGGTATTGTCGGAGTCGCTGCGCGGTTGTTGTATCTGCTGTTTGCTACGCTCGGCCACTTGGGCTTGGGCGCGCTGATAAAACTCAGGCACTTGCTGTGACTGAAAGTAGGCCCAGCTCAGCCCCAGACCGACAGCCATCAAGGTGGCAAGCATCCCATAAATCTTGTTCCGGTGGCTAGGTCGTGGTTTCAAAGACATTTTTGCTAAAAGTCTAAGGTAAGCGCAGGCAAGATAAAAAGATCTTTCTCTTCAAATCTCAAGGAATCGCATCGTATGAGGAACATGCGTTCCATTACTTTTATCTTTCTTTCATTCATCAGTTCTCATGTGGCGGCGATTACCGTCCACGATTCTGCTTCGCTGCAAAAGGCGCTTCAGGACTTAAAACCAGGAACCGTCATTAAGATCTCCCCTGGAGATTATCCAGGTGGGCATTACGTCAGTGGCATTGACAATCTCACTGTCGAAGCCCTAGACCGTGAAAAGCCGCCTCATTTCAAAGGCGGCGGCAGTGCGTTTCAATTTAGCCGTTGTCAGGGCCTGACCCTCCGGCACCTGGAAATCAGCGGACAGAGCGTGAATGGGATCAATCTCGATGATGGAGGTCAGCGAGCTGATCCTGTCAAAGGCATCACTCTGGACCACATCACCATCAGTGACATCGGCCCCACAGGGAATCATGATGCCATTAAATGCTCGGGTCTGGATGCATTGACCATTAGCAACTGCCAGATCAGCGGTTGGGGCGGGCAGGGGATTGACTTCGTCGGCTGTCATCAGTCACGCATCACAGCCTGTGTTTTCACTGGAAAACCCGGCTACAGCGCGACGGCAGCGATCCAACTGAAAGGTGGCAGCAGCGATGTCACCGTCGAAAAATGCCGCTTTCAAAATGCAGGTGAGCGACCCCTCAATATTGGTGGCTCGACAGGACTCGAATTCTTCCGACCTGCTAACGCTGGCTATGAGGCCAAAGACATCACGGTTCAGGATTGCCACATTGAAGGCAGTCCCTGTGCTGCGGGTTTTGTCGGCGTCGATGGAGCGGTCTTCACTCGAAATACCATTCGTTATCCTGAAAAGTGGATCTTCCGCATCCTCCAAGAAACCCAAGGAGAACGATTCGCTCCTTGTCGGAATGTTAGAATCGCGGATAACCAAATCGTGTTCCGCCGCAGCCAGGTGCAGATCGAGGTCAATATCGGAGACGGCACCGCCCCTGAGACCTTCGTTTTTCAAAACAATCATTGGTTGGCCGAAGACCGTCCTGAACGCTCCAAACCTCAACTACCCGTTGCCGAAAGTGGTGGAGTGTATGGCCAAAAACCAGAGTAGTTATCAAGCCATAAACCAGTTTCATGTTTAAAGTTCAAGGTTTCAAGTACTGAAGCCCGAAACGTTGCGACCGAAGTGTCCCACACTTTTTGAATGTTCTGGCAATCTCATGTAACGCTCTGATTTAGAGAACTCGAAACCTGAAGCTTGAAACTCGTATTCAGGATTAAGCCAGTAGTCGTCCGAGTTCTTCAGCGATCTCCGAGGCGCCTCCACGCCAAAACCTTTGCTGGCGTATTCAGCTACCAACTCCATGGAAGCTAATTCCAGCGTCGGATACCATTCGATCTTTCGACGTTGCAGGTCGTGTTGAAAATTTCGACACATGGGATCCATGGCCTCTAAACAAATGAGGGGCTCATCAATGCGATCTTTTTTCCAGAGATCATCCGCACTTTTAAGGCGACTTTTTTCCGAGACCAGCAGAGCCAGAGGCAGTGAAAGCAGATCCTGAAACCGGAGGCCTGTGGCAGGTTTGCCAAACAAGCTGGTCACCGCCAGATCCAACTCATCTGCTAATAAGCGCGCCTCAAAGTCATTCTGCCAGCCTGTCACCAAAGAAAACTCCATCTTCGCAAAGCGCCGCTGCAAGGCCTTTAACAATCGTGGTAGATAACTGTGCTGAATCGCAGCTGGAGCACCGATATGCCTCGCCGCTGCACTCACGCCCTGATGCTTAGCGACATAAAAGAAGAGTTCCAAATGATGGGTGTTCATGCCTGAAGCTACGCAATCAACGAGATTGAACCAGAAGAATCATAGAGATTCAGCATGCCTGCGTTCTTCGTCTGTCTACCCCCTCACGGCTGCGTCGAAACCAGCATCTATCAAAGACAAATGCCCAACCACTCATAAAGCAGTTGGGCATTTGCATTAGAATACCAGATCAGATTAGAGCTTTTTGCCTGTCTTCGGGCAGAAGTGAGCGCCTGTTTTTGGGCAAATCAGGTGGCCGGTCTTTGGACAAACCTTCATCCCTGTTTTTGGGCAAGTTTTCATCTCAGTGCAGCTGCCTTTTTCACAGCTGCCGCTGCTGCAGGATCCGCTTTTACAAGCGCAACTGGAGAGAACCAAACAACCAGCAAGTGCCAGGGTTTTGAGTGCAAGAGAAGAGATATGTTTCATTTGAGTTTGGAGGTGTTTTGGATGTTTTAATGTCTTCATGAACGCCACATGACGCCCATAGAGAGCAACTGGGTATCCAAGCTACTATGATAAGACTCACAACCCGAGCAGTTTATTCCCATGAAGTGAATCATTCATGGGCAGAACTTGGTGTTTAAGGAGCGTATTGCGATGGTTCTAGACGTGGTGCGAACATGAAGCACCTGCGGGGCACGGTAGTCGGTTCACGCTCACAGCCCTTCAAGAT
>JAPLUM010000204.1 GCA_026397605.1 Verrucomicrobiota bacterium
GGATCTTGATGGGTCTGACTCTTGCCGTGTGGTGATACCGTAAACTCACCGATCAAGAGGGGTTTTGAGTCTGACTTGGACCGCTTTTGAATGATGTAGGTCAAGCAGTCTTCCACTTCAAACTGCTCGAACTTTCCGTCCAACCATTGATTGAAATGGGGATAGCGGTGAATCGTCGTGAGATCGATGTTTGGCAGTTGCCAGACATCGGGTTGATTCAGATTGTCGGCAAAACTGGTGGTAATGAGATGATGCGGATCGAGCTGCTTCAAGTAGCCCGACATCTCACGGTGCCAGTCGAGAATGGCCCGCTGATTGGAGTGGTAATCGTGGCCTTCTCCCCAAGCCATCTTGGGCGCATCTACCTCGTTCCATAGTTCATAGGTGAGGATGTTTTTGCTGTAGCCCCACCTCGCCATGATGTATCTCAGATACCGTTTGTAGTGATCTTTGGCGGCTGGGTCTTTGAAGAATTCGGTGACATTAGCCACGGGGCCTCCATTGGCTGAGTTGTACGGATTTCTGTTCCAACCCCAGTGAGGGAAGTCCTTTCTCTCATCATCAAAATCTTCCCAGTGTGAGAAACATAGTCGGAAGAAGATCCCAAGCTGCTCTGCTTTTGAAATGATGTGATCCATCTTCCAGGCTACCTTTTGATTGTATCGACCAAGGCCCTGCCAAGAGCTTGAGTAAGGCAGCTCGGTTGGATTCCTCGTCCATTCAAGTTGATCGCCTTCGCAAAAGTCGAACTGCGCCATGTTGGCCTTGTTTTGGGACATGCGATCCAGCCATCGATCAAAGTCATAGGTCCCTGCGGTGTTGCGACTGCCGCTCCATTCCCAACCCAGAAGATTATGCCCCAGGCCGATGTAGGGCGAACCGTCTTCGTATTCGAGATACTTGGGATCCGTTTTTCCAACGGCCACAAACCCCTTATCCGATGAGGGCATGGAAGTGAAAGTCAAGAAGCCTTCCGTGGGATACCTGAGCGTGCTATGGTTGTTCTCGTGATCGATGATCTCGATGTGATAGCGATACTCGCCAGTTGCCATGGGGGAGAACCGGAACTTCCAGCCATTCACTTGTGTAGCCTGCAGATGCTCCGTGTTGCCGTGAAGGCTTCTTGAAAATCCCTCATACCAAAAGCCTGGAACCTTGGAGATCTCCCCGCCAGGTGACCTGAAATAAGCATTCAATTCGATTTGGTGGATGCAATCGTATGGGTTCTCCCAGGACTTGTTCAAAGTGATGGTAGCCACATGCTTATCCAGCCTCTTGATCACGCCAATGGTCTGCTCAAAGGAAGTGACCTCCAATTTTTTGCGTGTGTCTTCACCCAAGCCTTGATGAACGAAGCCAAGCCAAGCGAGCAGCAGTAACCGGCTGATAAGGCTCTTCATTCGGTGGCAACGATAGGTGTGTTCATCGCTTGGTCATGAGTTCACTCACCGCAATCATGCTGATGATGTCTTGAAGCCTGAAGTCGTTCTTGGCCGATTGCTCGGTGATCTGCTCGACGGTTTTCAAATCGGCGGCTTCGAGTTTGCGCCCTTTGGCGTATTCGGCGATGCGGACGACGAGGCTTCGGGCAAAGGGACGAAGCTGAGTGAGCATGAGCTTTTTCAGACCTGTGACGTCTGCGAAAGGCTTGCCACGGTATTCGCCTTCGGTGCTGACGGTTTGCAGCTTCGTGTAGTTTGTGCGGAAGCGGCCGATGGGGTCGTAGGCTTCCAGCGCGAAGCCTGCGGGGTCGATGATGCGATGGCATTCCATGCAGGAGGCATCGCTGCGGTGTTTCTCCAGCAATTGGCGGACGGTTTTGGCACCATTTAAATCTGGCACGAGAGCGGGCACTTCTTTCGGCGCTGGTGGTGGTGGTGTGCCGAGGAGATTGTCCAGCACCCACACGCCTCGGACAACAGGTGAGGTATCGACTCCATTCGCAGACAAGGTCAAGATGCTCGTCTGACCCATCAAGCCGCCACGATGGGCAGTAGGTGGAAAGGTGACTCCGACGAACTCATCTTTGCCGCCTTTGAATGGGACTTTATAGAGATCAGCGAGTTCGCTGTTGATGAAGGAATAGTTGGAGTCGATGAACTCACGCACGCTGCGATTGTCACGCATGATGTGGCGGAAATACCGATGGGTCTCCTCCAGCATGGCGGACTCGAGATTGGCTCGGTAGTAGATGCGATAGTCTTTGCTCTTGGCGTCTGGAGGCATGGTGCCCAAGGTGTTGAGTGCTAGCCATTGATCGCTGAAACTATTGCTGAAGCGATCCGCGCGAGGATCTGCGAGCAGTCGCGTGACCTGGGCTTTCAGCACGGCGGGTTCTTTGAGCTGACCAGATTTGGCGAGGGCAAAAAGTTCCGCATCAGGCATCGTGCTCCACAGGAAATAAGAGAGTCGGCTGGCAAGTGCGTAGGCATTGAGTTCGCTGCCTTCCTCACGCAGGTAAAGGAAGTCTACCGATCCCATCATCGCGGCAAAGGTACGAATGACCGCAGCGTTCCAATCCTTGGTTTCCGCAAACTGTTTGTCGAGATAGCGGAAGTAAGTGGCGAGTTCTTCCTTCGTCACTGGGCGGCGGAAGGCGCGGGTGGCGAAGCGGCCGACGGTCCATTCGCGAGCGGTGGCATTGTTGAGATCGGGAATCTGTGCCGCATCGAAAGTGGTGCGATAAGACTCTGGCGGCCATTCATCGAAGAATGGTCCCTCAATCTTGAAGGCACTGACACGCACCGCAGGGCCCACATAGGGTTGGCCCACCGCAGAGCTTGGCAGCTTACCGCGCCTAATGCCTGCCCGAATCTGAACGATGGGTTTGGCCGGGCCATTCTCAAAGGTGAAGAAGGGAAAGTAGCCTTTGTCGATCCAGGCAACGAAGGTGAAGGTTTGGTCCACATCGTCCTTCAGCTCAAAGGTCTTCTGGATAAGGTCAGCGTGGCTCCCTGATTCAGCGCCGCCTGGTCTGAGGCCAAAGCCCATGATGATCGGCCCTTCCTCAGGTGTGAAGCGCTCGGCATAGCGATCCCGGTCAATAGCTGCTGCCGTAACGGTGATCGTGTAGCGCCCCGGCGCGGCCATTGCCCGTGCCGCCTTGGATGCATGGATCATGCCCTTGCCACCATTGCGCATGATGATGTGGTCCTTAGATGGAGTGATGTAGCGATTACCACCGACGCCATCCATGGTCTTTATGGCTACATTGACCACCTGCGCTGTAGGACGCTTTGGGTCAGCCATGAACAAGGCCTGCCGCAGGCTCTTTTCTGCTGAACCCAGATACTCGATCAGCAACTCATTCGAGATCACCAAGCCCTTGGCCTCCGTGTCGAAGCCATCGGTCACCTCGTCCTTATAAATGTATTTGCCAGGATCAAAGATGCCTTTCCGCAGACCCAGCAGGTCACGCACGGTGTTGCTATACTCGCGTTGATTGAGTCGCCGAAAGCCTGGCGCGGTGACCGGCATGTCCACGCTCGCCACGAGCAGTGCGTGATGCATCAAACTCTGCCGCTCGACTTCCTTCGGCTGTGTTTTGCCCTCAGGCGGCATCTCTTCGCTAGCGAGCTGCTCGTAGATCGTCTTCCACATCTTCGCATCGATCTTGGAGACATCATCGAGGCGAACATCTCCCTTCTGCTTCTCCGCACCGTGACATTGGGTGCAAAAGTTTTTGAGCAGCGGTTGGAGCGCATCTTGTCCATTCGCCAAGGAAGCGAGGACTGAAAAGATGAGGGTCGGGAGTTTCATGCTTTCAGTTGGCTCATCGTTCCGGTGGCGTTGTTGAAGCGATCCGTCTCCACACCGAAGTTTTGCAGCATGGTGGTGAAGAGATTGTTCAACGGCGTTTGCGTGCCGGTGGGTTGCTTGCAATCCAGGTGCTCGCCGTGCTTGAAGCCGCCTCCAGCGAGGATCAACGGCAGATCGCGATTCGAGTGACGCGCCGCGTCGCCGAGGCCGCTGCCAAACCAGACCATCGTCTCGTTGAGAAGATGACCTTGCTCGGTGCGGGCGCTTTTGAGCTTGTCCATGAAGCGGGCCATTTGCGCGATGTAGAAGGTCTCAATGATCTGCAACTGCTTGAGCTTATCCGGGCGATTGCCATGGTGGGAGAGGCCGTGATAGCCATCGGTCACACCATCGAGTTCGATGACCTTGTTGTGCATGCCAAAGCCAGCGGTGAAGACCCGACTGGTGTCCGACTGAATCGCCAGGAACAACAAGTCAAACATCAGCGGCGACAGCACCTCATAGTCCACGCTGCTGTGTGCATGCTCGTCTTCATCAAACTTCACCTTCGGCTTCGGCACATCTTCCCAGCGTTTCATGCCTTGGATCTTCTGCTCGGCTTCACGCACCGCCGTCAGATACTCATCGAGTTTGGAACGGTCGGGAGCGTTGATGTTGCGCTCGAAATGCTTCGCTTGTCCGCGCACGAGATCCAGCACGCTGCCCTGCTGATCGAGCTCCAGTTTGCGCTCCATCTTAGCGGCGTCGCTATCGTTGACGAAAAGCTTCTGAAACAGATCAAACGGATCACCTTCCTCACGCACCTTGATGCCGGAGGAACTCCACGAACTACCCTGACTGCCCGCGAGCGAGATGTGGACCGATGGAAACCGCGTTTGATAGCCCACATGCTGTGCCGCCACCTGATCCATGGACACGTATTCACCGGGTTCCGCGTGAGCGGGAGTCACACCACTGAGGATGGAACTCATGGCTCCGTGCTTCGTGAAAATCCCAGGGTGATCCATGTGGGAGAAGACGGTGTAGTCATCACGCAATCCTGCGAGTGGCGAGAGGACAGGCGATAGCTCGTAGCCGCGACCATAGGCTTTTGGGAAGAAGGATTCAGGATGCATCCCCAGCCCGGTGCAAATGCACACCATGCGCATGGGCGGCTTCGTTTGCGATGGAAGTGCCAGAGATTCAAAAGCCGGCAAGGCAATCGAAATGCCCGCAGCCTTGAGGAAGTTGCGGCGTGATACATCGGCTTTTCTGAGAACACTGGTTCTGGATTTCATGGTGGTGGGGTACATGAGTTTGGGCTGAGGCTGCTGTTTTGGCTACTGTGCTTCTTTCGCCTGACCCGCTGGACGCTTGCTGTTCTCAATGTGTGCTGCGAATCCTGTGGCCTTCTCCTGGAGCTTTGCGACAATCTCAGGATTGGCTTCGGAAACGTCGGTCGTCTCGCCAGGATCGATGGCTAGATTGTAGAGCGCGGAGCCGCCGCGTGCTTTCTTGGCTTTGCCACCAGCTTTGGCGTTGGGGCCTGA
>JAPLUM010000404.1 GCA_026397605.1 Verrucomicrobiota bacterium
TCTATTGAATCATGTCTAACTCCCGTCAACGTATTGCCATCATTGGATCTGGAATCTCCGGGCTCGGTTGTGCCCATTTTCTACATCAGAAGCATGACATAACCGTATATGAGGCGGCGGATTACATTGGTGGACATACCAATACGGTCACAGTCACGGAAGATGGCCAGGAGTTACCGATTGATACCGGCTTCATGGTTTTCAATCACCAGACTTATCCACTGCTCTGCCGGCTCTTTAAAGAACTGGGAGTCGAGACCAAGCGGACCGACATGTCTTTTAGCCTGCGTCATCTGCGCACAGGCTACGAGTACAACGGCAAGAACCTAGACACAATCTTTGGCCAGCGCCGGAATCTCATTAGCCCACGATTCTGGAAGTTTCTCCTCAAGATCAAACGCTTCAATGAGGAGACGATTCAGGCGATGAATGATCCGCAAGTGGAAGGCATGACTCTACGAGAATATGCAGAAGCACGCGGCTACGGACAGGATTTCTTGGATCTTTACATCATTCCCATGGGGAGCGCGGTCTGGTCCACACCACCTGAGCTGATGCTGGATTTCCCAGCTCAGACACTGATGCATTTTTGGTTCAATCATGGCTTCCTTGGCATGAAGGCACGCCATCCTTGGTGGACGGTGGTGGATGGCAGCCGTCAGTATGTGCGCAAAATGGTGCCGCCTTTCCGAGATCGCATCCGGTTAAACACACCCGTTGAGAAGGTCGCACGGCGCGATGGAAAAGTTTGGGTGTCTGCCAGAAATCAGGATGTGGAAATCTACGATAAGGTCATTCTGGCGACTCACACACCGACCACTCTGAGAATGCTGGCAGATCCCGCAAAGCTAGAAATGGAGATCTTACCAGCCTTCAAGTACCAAGCCAACATCGCCACCCTGCACACAGATGATTGTTTCATGCCGACGACCAAAAAGTGCTGGGCAGCGTGGAATTACCACATTCAGTTTGATGCCCAGGGCACCATCCAGCCGAGCACGCATTATTGGATGAATCTGCTGCAAGGCGTGTCTGAAAAAACAAACTACTTTGTCAGTATCAATGGAGAAGACGCCATTGATCCAGCGAAGGTGATCAAGCGCATCAACTATGAGCACCCACTCTTTGACGTGCATGCGGTCGCAGCTCAAAAAAGAGTGCCCGAGCTGAATCAAATCTCTCCTGATCAAACAACGTATTTCTGTGGCGCGTGGACGCGCTATGGCTTCCATGAAGATGGCTTCATGTCAGCGGTCAATGTCTGCCGCGACCTTCTGGGAGAAGAGCCATGGTAGCATCAGCCTCCAGTTCCGCCATCTATGAGTGCAGTGTCATGCACCATCGGCTGACGCCCAAGGAGCATCGGTTTGACTACAATGTTTTTTATCTCTGGCTGGATCTGGACGAGCTAAACTCACTCTCGGACCGACTGCGATTCTTCAAACGCAATCGCCGCGCTTTGTTCTCCTTTTTTGATGTGGATCATATCGTCAGAGACAGCGCCGACACCAAAGAGAACGTGCTCCAGACCATCCGGGAAGCGGGTGTGGATACCAACCGTATTTCAAACATCAGGCTGTTAACCTTCCCGAGAGTCTTGGGTTACATCTTCACTCCCGTCTGCTTTTATTACTGTTTTGATGCCGACGAACAGCCCATCTGTGCAGTCGCCGAGGTGACCAATACCTTTCATGAACAGAAGCCTTATGTGATCACAGATCTGGAGGCAGATCGGTTCCGATTGGTGACGCAAAAGCATTTTTATGTTTCTCCGTTCCTGGATCTGGAGCTGAAGTTCGACTTCAAGCTGCGCCTACCCGCGGAGCATCTGGAAATCCATGTCGATGACCGCGAAGGCGACCAGCGAGCCATCCTCACCAGCCTCACCGGAAAACGTCGCGAACTTACCGATCGTGCCCTATTTATCTGCGCTCTAAAATATCCGCTTCTGACGCTGCGCGTGATTTTTCTCATTCATTGGCAAGCTTTTCGCCTCTGGATGAAAGGTCTGCACGTTTATCGGAAGGGGGCACGTGCTGATCTCCAGCGCGGTGTCTATCGTCCGCATCGCTCCATCTCCCCGACAAAACCATGAACTCCACCACCCTCAACCAAGATCGACTCCCTGACACCAACCGCAAAGTTGGCTTCTATGAACGCCTCGTCATGGGAACACTGAAAAAGTTCACCGTTGGCCATTTACGCATGACTTTGCCAGATGGCAGTGTGCAGGATCTGGGAGATTCCAAGAGCCCAGTGACCGCTGAAGTTCGCATCAAAGACTGGGGCTTTTTCCGCCAATGTGCCT
>JAPLUM010000565.1 GCA_026397605.1 Verrucomicrobiota bacterium
TCTCCAACGCGCGCCGCATAAGAGGCTCGGCCTCCGCCAGCCGGTTCGTGGCCTGGAGCAACGTCGCGAGGTTGTTGAGGTCACAGGCGACATCGGGATGGTCCGGGCCGTAGCTAGCCTCATCAATGCCCAAGGCACGCCGCTTCAGCGGCGCGGCCTCCGCCAGCCGGTTCGTGGCCTTGAGCAACTGAGCTAGGTTGTTAAGGCGGAGGGCGACATTAGGATGGTCTGGGCCGCAGCTGGCCTCACCGATGCCCAAGGCACGCCGCATCAGCGGCTCGGCTTCCGCCTGCCGGTTCGTGGCCTTGAGCAACAAAGCGAGGTTGCTGAGGCAGATAGCGACCTCGGGATGGTCCGGGCCGTAGCTGGCCTCATCGAGCTTTAAGGCGCTGCGGTAGTGTGGCTCGGCCTGGGCATAGAGAGATTTGGTTTTAAGCAGCAGCGCCAAGCAACACAACAACCAGCTCAAGCCCTGCGGTGCAGGCCCATCGGGAGCGTAGGAGCAGAGGGTTTGGGCGTGGGCTTGCAGCGGGTTCCACTTGTCCCAACTGCGGACATCTGCGGGATCGCCGGGATAGTTTTCATCGAAGAGCTGGATGCCCATGGCAAGGGCGGTGGCGCGGTCGGCCTCTGAGGCGGTGAGGCGGAGGATGTGCTGGACGAGGCGGTGGAGCTTGAAGCGGGGCTGGGTTGGGTCGCGGGTGAGCAGGCTGTAGGTTTCGGCCTGGGCTAGGGCGCGCTTGGCGGCGCGGTGGCGGGTTTTGACCTCGTCTTCGGCATCGGGGGCGGAGTCGAGCAGGAACTCGGGGATGGGGTCAGGAGCGAAGTGGGCGAAGACGAGTAGCCAGAAGCGGGTGTCGGCATCGAGCTTCTCAAAGCTGGTCTTCCAGGTGATGAGTACGGGCCGGGGGCCGACTTCCTCAGGCCCGGCGTAGGGGATGAGGTGCTTTTTGAACCAGCCGAGCAGGTCGGCGGCCTCCTGCTCGTAAAGGGAGAGGTAGTCGGCCAGGGTGAGGCGCTGTTCTTTGATGTAACCAGCGGCTTGATGGATCGCGAGGGGCAGGCCCTCCAAGAGATCGGCCAGCAGGCGGGCCTGGGCGGGGTCGTCGGCAGTTTTGCGGCGCTGTTTGTCGGTGAGCTGGAGCAGGAGGTCCGTGGCGGCGGCGGGGCGGAGCACGCTGAGGTCGAGGGACTCGACGTTGTCTGCCCAGTCATGCAGGCGGGAGGTGATAAGGACGTGGCCGGTGGTGAGGCGCTCCAGCAGGCCGGTGAGGGCGGCGGCGGACTCCTCGGTGTCCACATTGTCCACGATGAGCAGCCAGCCGCGATGGCTGGCCAACCAGTCCACAGCGGCGGCGACGCGCACGGCCTCTTCCGGTGGCAGATCGCCTGCGGCATCGAGATGCAGCACGCCGCAGAGCGCGGCGAGGCTGGCGCTGAGCTTTTCCGGTGAATCGCCACTGAGAAAGAGCAGCGCAGCGTAATCCCCCCGATGCCGGTGGGCGTATTCGACAGCAGCGTGCGTTTTCCCAATGCCCCCGAGCCCCGAGATGCCCGTGGCAGCCGGTGCCTGGGTGATAGCGGTGACGTGGGTCTGCTTTTCTAGCGAGGCGCGGAGCTGGGAGAGGAAATCCTCCCGCCCAAGGAAGAGGCGACCGATGTAGCCGCTCGGGAGATTCGACGGACGGAAGATTTCGGGAAGCTGGGCGGACGGGACGGCCTGACGGTAGTGCCAGAGGAGCGCGGCCCAGATTTTGTCCTTCAAGTCGTGGGCATCCGTGAAGCTATCGGTATAGCGCCGGGCGCTGCGCAGGCGGTCGATGTGCTGGCGCTGGGGATGATCAAGCTGGGCCTGGGTGGGGTCGCCAAAGACGAAGACATCCATGCCGAGATGTAGGGCGATGAAGACCTCCCACTGGGTGTAGGTGAGCCCGGAGCAGTCGCCGAGGGCAGCGCGCAGCTCTGGCAACCGATGGAGGAAGCCGCCCTCCTGCTCGGCGTAGGCGAGGTATTCCGCCACAGCGGCGGTCGCGGCGATGGACCCGGGCTGCCTGCCGTGCTTCAAGCTGAGCCGCACGGACCCGAAGTCAGCGGTGGAGCCAGAGAGGAAGAGGCGAAAGGGATCGCGTGGGGAGGTCGCGCTCATGAGTATACGCGGATTCAACCGCACGCGGCGGGCCTTGACGAGTGAAAAAAACACAGGGCGAGGCCGGAGACGGCCCCCTTGGAGCACGGACGCCTAACTTGGAACTCCAATCCCCTGAACCTAAATCCGAGTTTCAAGTTTCGAGTTCAAAGTTTCACGGCATGAAAGCCAACGACTTGTGAGCATAACAGCCTTCACCTTTTGAGTGTACTGACATTGTCTCGTAACGCCTTGATTCAGACAACTTGAAACGTGAAACCTGAAACTCGAAACACGGATTTAGGCTGAATGAAAGGTACGGAAGATTAACCTGCTGGTAGTTACTCATCGTCCCACAATCAAGCCGCCTTGAGTTCAGAGAGGAACTTTGTCAAGAGAATGACTGCTTGCCTAAAGAGCTACGCCAAAGCCTTCTTCGTAGAGCGCTCGCTCCACCAGAAGCAGAGGCAGATGAACATGAAGATGAATTAGACGCTGTAGCCGGTATTCAGAGCCAAGGAGATGCCTGCGGTGAAGCCGTAACTGTGCAGGCCGACGCCGAGCTGATTGACGCCAAACCAGCTGAACAGAGTGACGGCTCCTAGTAATAGGGAAAGTGCATGCAGACCGATCTCTAGGATGTAGCCGCCTAGGCGAGCGTGCAGGATGATGAGGCCCATGAGCACGATCATGAGAGCGCCGTTTTCTTTCGGGTCCCAACCCCAAAACCGGCCCCAGCTATCATTGGCCCAGATACCGCCGAGTACTGTGCCGACGAGGGCAAACAAGACGCCAAAACAGACAATGCCATAGACGATGCGGGTCAGCAGTCTGCGGGATTCGATCACAAGTTCGCCCCGTGCGAAGAGTCGATAGAAGACATAGACCATCGATGTGATGGACCCGAGCATGGCTCCTGCATAACCGATGTTGATGCAGGTAACATGGGTCGCCAGCCAGAAGTTCGTGATTAAGACGGCCTCAAGAGTGGGCATCGTATCCCGAGCATCCAGAGCCATGAAACGGTTGGCGGCAAACATGCCAAGTGCACCAACGAAACCAGCAACGACGAGGCCGATGCCCTGCCGGGTGAAGCGTTCGATAAATAATCCCACAATGGCCACGACACCAGTGATGAAGAGGATCGTCTCATAGAGCGTGGCGATTGGCGGACGTTCATTGATGATGCAGCGTTGGGTGATCCCCCAGACATTGTAACCTACGGCAAGCAGAATGCTGACCCAGGCAATACGCGCTGACCATTTGGCGAGACTTGTTTTGGGTGCCACCAGGCTGATGAAGGCGACGAGGAAGCCGAGTAAATACCAGACAAGCGCATAGGTGAAGTGGTCGTTCTTATGATAGCTGACCTCACGATCCACATGCTTGAGTTCGCCCCGTTTATCAGCGGCTGCGCGCACGTCGGATACAAAGGCTTTGGCCGCTACACCGAAGGTTTCAGCCTTCAGGCTGGCGGTGTAGAGGGCATCTTTGGCTTTAGAAATGCGCAACTCACTTTCAGGGAGTTTGCCTTCCTTCATGAGTGTGGTCACGGTCTGTTCGATTTGTAGCCAAGTGTCGTTCTTGGCGTCGTCGGGTGGGATAAAGGCGAGTGTCTTGCCGGGGCGGAGAGTGGTATTGATGAAAAGTTCCAGAAGCTTTGCTCGTGGCTCTTCGCCCAGCGCGGTCATTTTCTCCTGATCCCGGATCAGATTCCCGAGCTTCACCGCCAGATCCCAAACACCACTGGCACCTGCCATGTCTTTGGCCAGTTCAGGTGGCAAGATCGTAGAGATTTCTTTTGGCCAATCAGTCCGTGCTGCCGTCATGAAGTCGCTCACAGCATCGTAGTCGAAGAAGTTCCGAGCTAGGTCGATGACGTTGCGCTGCACGCCGGTGAGCTGGTCGGATTCTAGCTCACCATAGGATTGCGCCCGCTTGATCAGCTCCTCTTTGCCCTTCACGATTTCATTCCAGGAATAGCGATCCCGCAGGCTTTTTGGGTCCACTCCGATCTCACCGACAGCTTGGGAATTATCCACGACAAAGAGCGGCAGATCCCGCGCGATGTCTGGCCGGAACCATGACAGTAGCAGCCACTCGATGGCCTTCAGCTTGGTGACATTAGGCAGCTGTGGATGCTCCACGGCGATGCTTTGCTTGCCATGCAGACGCAATAGCAAAAAACGTGCATACGTGTCCAGTGGCTTGATGCGCCCACCTTCTTGGATCGGCAGAGATTGAAAGGTAGCGACGATGTCTTTATCCCGCAAAAGAGCGGGATCAGGCAACTGGGCAAAAAGCGAGCCAGCAAGTAAGCTGAGAACAAGAATGAAAGATTTCATAGCGGCAGTCAAAACGGAATTGGAGATGAGATATGAAGGGCTGAAGTTTAGGTTGTTTTGACTTTCAGCGGTCTCCTCAAAAACCGGACAAGATGTCCAAGAAAGGTAATGATGAGGCCGATGGCGACGGCGACGCAGCTCCAGAGCGGCCATTGATCGGACGGATTGGTGACGACGGTGAAGACGGATTGCTCGCCGCTGCTGCCTTCGCTGAAGCTGGCCTGATAGACGACGTAACCTTGGTCACGCACAGGGACGTTCATGGTCACGACTTTGGGTTCTTCTTTGCCATCGCTACTAATCTTGGTGACATGGCTGGTGAACTTTTTGGCCTTCATGGTGCCGGGATGGAGCTCGCGGACGAAGTCATTCAGACGAATAGCGAAGGGCAGCTTCCACTTCATGCGGCTGAGAGAGATGGCATAGCTGATGTCTCCTACCTTCACGGTGAAGGGCTCTTGTGCGCGCTCCCAGAGGATGGCTTTTTGTTCAGGGGTGTCCTTTAGTTTTACGGTGATTTCTAAGGCGGAGACGTTGCCTTCATCTTCCTTGGCGTTTTTTACAGGTTGCACGCGGTAGCCGTCGATGGCCGTTTTTTCGCTTTCTTCTGCCTGCACGATGTTTGCATTGCGTTGATAGCCGGTGACTTGGATTTCAAAGGGTAGGTCTTTGGCAAAGAAGGTGCGCGCTTTGCCAGGATCCAGATCGGCGAAGTGCTTCATGGGGATGATGAGGGCTTTATCATCTCCTTTTCCCGCAGCATCATAGCGATGCACTTCGATGGTGCGCTCGTGGTAGCTTTGATATTGATCACTGGCCTGACCTTCAAAGAGTGGCATGGCACCCTCTGTTTTATAAAGGAAGCTCACAAAGCCAGCGGCAAGCATGAACATGATCGCTAAATGGGAGATCAGGTTGCCAATGGTGCGCCAGCCTTTCCTCATGCGGATCACAGCTCCGCAGAGCATATTGAAAAACAGGATCACCATGAGCAGTCCGCCGCCTGGCAGGGGCAGGGGAATGAGGGTGCCGCCGAGATTCACATCGTGGATGAGCCACCAGGAGTCGAAGTAAATGCGCTGACTGTCTAGGAGACCGATGTCTTTCTGCGTGATGGTCCCGAGGAAGGTATCGATGAGCAGAAAGCTAAGGATGCCGATAGCGAGTCCGTAAGATGACAGGATGGCAAAGGCTTTACCGAGGAGGCTGGTGGGCTGTGCAGACATTGGGGGGAATTCTTGGACGATTACTGCTGTTGCGTGCGCAGTTTTAAGGAGGCGACGAACTCGTCAAATGCAGCTGTGTTTGCTTCTACCAAGGCTTTGGGGCCGACCATTTTGACGAATAATCCGGCCTCACCCAGGGAAGCAACGATGCCTTGCAGGCGTTGATCTGGTTTGGCTTCGGGAGCACCGACATTGGTGTAGGCTCCATCCACGGTGACAAAGACACCCGGGATGCCCATGAGAGTTTTTTGAGGTAGCTTGGCGAGTTCTTCCTCAGTGATCTCAGGTTGGGCCATTTGTTTGCGCCAGCGATTCACATTGGCCAGCACGCCACCAGCTCCGCCTGGGAGCATGGCCAGGTAGCACTCACCCTCTTTATTGGGTCCAAAAGTCAGGTTCACTGGACGCATCTGACTGCGCTCGGCCTGGCCCCAGCCTGCAGGTGTTTCCCAGCGCAGGCGTTCGTCACCGAAGCGTTCCTGTGGGTAGGCATGGAGCTTGGGCTTGGCCTCATAGGTGGAGATGTCACGCGTTTGAGTGATCTCCATCCGCTCTGAAACTCGGTCGCAGCTGGACAGCACCAAGGATAAAACGAGAAGTGACAAAAGGCTGGACTGAGTGGCCTGAAGCCATGAAATAAATAAATGCATGTCGGTGGGGGAAACGAATGAGCGCCGTTCTTCTTAGAATACGAATGAACGGCGCTCTGAGATATGAAACGCGATGAGGCGCTTGGCTAGCTTCAATTATTTCGCAGCTGGAGCTGGAGGAGCCGCTTTGACTTCAGGCTTGGCCGGAGCAGGTGCTGGCGTTGCGGGCTTGGCGGGTGCTGGTGGCGCAGGAGGGGTGGCTTTGACCTCGGGTTTGGCAGGCACTGCGGGTGCCTTTACGGGTGCGGCTTCAGCCTTCTTTGGCTCAGCTTTTTTAGCAGGAGCTGCTGGAGGCGCTGGCGGAGGCGTTGTGAGCTTGGCAATCTCTGCTTCACTAAGGCCGACATTGACCTTCAGGCCTGGGATCTGCCCTTCGAGTGCGGTAGCTGCAGCTCTGGTCACGCCGGTTTGCCAGACGAAGACTTTTTTGAGGCTCTTGATGCTGGCAAGCTTGGCTAGGCCTGCATCAGTGGTTTTGGTGCCATAGAGATTCAGGTATTCTAATGCTTTCAGAGAGCTGAGTCCAGCCAGAGTGGCATCGGTGACTTTCGTGTTTTCCAGGTGCAGGCGCTCCAGGTTGGTCAATTTAGAAAGTGTGGCTGCAGCGGCATCAGTAATCTGACTGCGGGCCAGATCTACCCAGACGATCTGTGCTGCGATTGGCTCCAGCATGGCCAGCTCCTTATCACCAAACTTATCGGCTGCATTGATCACACTCAGGCGAAGCTGTTCGGTGTCTTGGGCCAGTGGCATCAGGCTGGCATTCAGGGCTTGGATTTTCGCGGAGATTTCGGCCACTTGTTTTTTCTCAGCATCGCTTAATGGCTTGGCTTTTGGCTTTTCCACTTTTGGCGCTGCTGCATGAGTGTCAGCTGCTTTTAAACCTTTGCCAAGCATGGCCGCAAGTGCACCTTCGACTTCAGGCGTGGGTTTGGCGGCTGCGACGGTGGCGCTGTCAGAGGCACCGGTCTCGATCCACCATTTGAGCAGGGCCAATTCTTCCTTGGTGACCTGAGGCTCATCGCTGGGTGGCATGTGGTCGTCGTCATCGCTCGGGAGATTGATGCGGGTGAGCAGGAGGCTGTCCTTGATGTTTTTCGGGATGACAGTGGTGGCCCCATCACCGCCGCCTTTCATGATGGCAGCAAATTCATGAAGCTGGAGCTTGCCCTTCTTTTTCTCAGTCCCATGGCAGGCGACACATTTGGCCTGCATGATCGGGGCGATGACATCTTTGTAAACGATAGCCTTAGCTGCGATGGCGGGGTCCAATTTAGCACCAGCGGGTGCAGGGCTGGCTGGCGCAGCCGCTGTGGGTGGAGCTGCGGCGGCGGAAGGTTTGGCCTCGGCTGCTGGTGCTGCGGCTGCAACGGCTACCGGTTTGGCATCATCTTCAGCGGTCCAGCCAGTATTTATGTGGGCAGCGCTAAGTTTGCCTTTGAGTGCTGCGACGCCCGCTTTCGTCACTCCTGTCTGCCAGAGATAAAGGGACTTTAGCTTTGTCAATCCAGCCAGCTTCGGCATTCCTGCATCCGTGACTTTGGTGTTGTAGAGGTTGAGATATTCCAGGGAAGTCAGCCCTGCGAGGTGGTCCAGTCCTGCATCGGTGATGCCGGTGCCTTCCAGATGCAGTTCCTTAAGGTTTTTAAATCCCGCGAGAGCTTTCAGGCCTGTATCCGTGACTTTCGTTTTTGCGAGATCGAGTGACGAGATCTTTTCGGCCATGGGTGCCAGGGGTGTCAGCCCAGCATCGGTGAATTCTTTCGCCACATTTAAAGCGGTGAAACGGTAGGATAGACCATCCGCAGCGATTGGCATCAGGGAGGCTCCCGAGGCGTTCACCTGATCGAGTGTGGCTTTGAGCGCTGGATCTGCCGCAGGCTGATCGGCAGCCATCAGAGGCAGGGCAAGTATAGAGAGGATGAGGGCGTGTTTCATGTGTGAAAAGAGTGAGGAATGGCGGGAAAGAAGTTCGTTACTGCGGCAGTGCGTCTTTCGCTTCAGGTGGGAATTGTGCGTCACTGATTTTTTGCGTCGGGCTGGCTCCTGCCTGCACCCAGTAGCGAATCGCAGAGATTTCCGCAGGCGTCAGCTGATCCTTGCCTTCGGGTGGCATGTGTAAGTCATCGTCAATCGGCGCAACGATGGACTGAATGGTCAGGCTCTCATCGGGCTTGCCGGGGACGATGTTGTTGTTCTTTTCAGCTGCGTTTTCGCCGCCTTTCATGACCCATTCAAAGGTGTCCATGCGCAAGTCTGCTTTCTGTTTTTCCTCCCCGTGGCATTTATTGCACTTGGCGACGAAAATGGGCATGATCACATCCTGAAAAACGAGTTTATCCGTGCCTGTCGGTGCAGGTGCTGGTGCTGGAGTCGGAGCAGCCATCGAAACTGGGGCTGGGGCGGGGACCTCTGTGGTGGGGGCTGGGGCAGGAGTTGGCGCGGGCACTGGAGCCGGTTGCTCTACGGTTGGTTCAGTGTTGGAGGCTTTGGGTTGTTCGGCAAAGCTGAGCATCCATTTTTCCATGCCGACCATCTGACTTTTCATCGGCTCTGGTGCGTGCTCGGTGAGAAACTTGCTGCCATGGCTCATGTTACCACCGAAGTGCGCTCCGAGTCCCATGATGCCGAAGCTGCCAAAGAAAACGGCGCGGTAAGCATGCATCAGCTCTCTGTTTTGCTGTCCCATGGCATAAATGCGAATGCAAAGTGCCAAAAGAACGCCAGCTGTGCCAATCAGCGCTAGCGTCTGATGTAGTGTGAAGTTTCCGCCAGTATAGCCGCCCTCACGGGAAAGCATGATGCCTGCGAGAACTGCCAGCACAGAGCCAGCAGCGCCGATCCAGAGGGTTAGCAGTGCCGCTGCGCCTAATTTACTTTCACCGCTGCGGGTCAGGCAGGCTAGTTCCATGATGGATAATACGATCAGGGCACCGACGGGCAAATGTAGCAGGATAGGATGAAAGCGTCCGACAAAAAGAATCGTGCTCGATGCTTCTCCCTTTGGTGCATCATAGAGCGGCGGGAAAATCAGCAGTCCAATCACAAAACTCAGAATGAGCAGCACGGTGGCTGACCAAACGGCAGTGTTTGATTTAGGCTCGTCGTATTCTTGTGGGGGGTAAGACATAGATGGTTAAGGGATGGTTGTGATTCCCAACCATATCAACGTCGATGTGTGGCAAAATCGATCATTCGTCTTATGCCAGATCAGGGCAAAGGCATGTCGGATCATGCCCGGCCCAGCCGCACATCCATCCAGACCGCTGCCAGCAGGACCGTGCCACGGACCATCAGTTTATACTCTGGGGAGATGGCCATCAGGGTCATGCCATTGAGCAAAGTGGCCATAATCAGCGCGCCAGCCAGCACTCCCAGAACTGTGCCCCGACCACCACGCAGGCTGACGCCACCGATGACGCAAGCAGCCACTGCATCCAGTTCCATCCACTCACCGATATCTGTGGTGCTGTTACCTGTGTAAGAGGTCAGCATGAATCCGGTGATGGCCACGAGTCCACCCATGATGGCAAAAGCTCCGATCACCACACGGCTAACCGGCACGCCGGAGACCATGGCCGCCTCGGCATTCCCTCCAATGGCATACAAATAACGACCAAAGGGCGTGTGCTGCGTGAGCACATGCACAACGACAGCCACGAATGCAAAAATCAGTGCTGGTAATGGAATGCCACGGAACTGATTGGTAACGATCACAAAAAGCAGTACCGCCTGAGAAGCGATGAAGACCCGCATGAACGCCGACTCAACATCTTCGACTGCAAAGCCATTGCTAATCCGTTGTTTGCGACCTGATAGACAGGAAAATACCACCGCTAAGATGATTGCCGCAGCCAGTCCATAACCTGCCCATGTTGGCAGATACCAGGTGCTAATCATTGAGTAAAGATTCGTCTGTCCACCTGCCACCACTGGCACCGTTTGGTTTTGAATCACCAGCCAAAAGAGTCCGCGAAATACCAACATGCCCGCTAGTGTCACAATGAAAGCTGGGATGCGCTCTTTTACAATCAGGACGCCTTTTCCCCACCAGAGAACCAGTCCTACCAGCATGCCGATGCTTAGTGAAAGCGGTGCAGGCAGACCCGCCTTCGTCGTCAGCACCGTGGCGATCCCGCTCAGCAGCGCCAGACCACTGCCCACCGATAGATCAATGTGGCCTGGTAAAATGATAAGCAGCATTCCCATGGCCAGCGTCGCTGTGATGGAAAGCTCCGTCATCAGCAGGGAGAGATTCCGCGAGTCGAGAAACTTTGGCTCCGCTACGCCAAAAAAGGCGCAGATTCCCAACAGCGTCAGAGCGATGGAATAGTCACGGAATGAAAACGAGCGGGACATAAATCAATGCGAAGGCATAGCAAAGAACAGCAGCCTTTGTCACGGATAATTCTTCATCAGGTATCTTTGAACTGCAGTGCATTGAGATTTTGGTAAAGCTCACTTGTCGCCAAAAGCTCGGAATGGCTGCCCACGGCCTGAATCCGGCCATCACGCATCACCACGATCTGATCCGCCTCCATGATAGTCGAAAGGCGGTGAGCAATGGCGATAACTGTTTTTCCTTCTGACAGCTGATGAATGGCATCCTGAATGATCCGCTCCGTCTCTGTATCCAGCGCAGAGGTCGCTTCATCCAGCAGCAGGATCGGCGCATTCCTTAGCACCGCCCGAGCGATGGAAAGCCGCTGCTTTTGCCCACCTGAGAGATTGCAGCCCGCATCTCCCACCACCGTATCGTAGCCCTTATTCTGAGCCATGATGAAGTCATGCGCATGAGACTTCTTCGCCGCAGCCACGATCTCTTCCTCTGTCGCATCCAGCCTGCCGTAGCGGATATTTTCTCGGATTGTGTCATGAAACAAAAACGTGTCCTGACTTACGATGCCGATGTTTTCCCGCAAACTTTGCTGAGTCACCTTTCGCACATCCAAGCCGTCGATCATCACACGACCTGAATCTGCGTCATAAAAACGTAGGAGCAGCGAAAATAAGGTGCTTTTGCCAGCGCCACTTGGACCCACAAAGGCATAAAACTTCCCAGGGGTTAAATGTAAATTCACTGCCGTGACGGCTGGCTTATCCAGCGGCTGACCGTCTTGATTCCGATAAGTGAAGGACACATTTTCCAGACACACGTCACCCTGGATTCGGGGTAAAATCACGGCATTAGGCTCATCTTGGACATCTGATTGCCGGTCGAGTAGCGAGACCACATTGTTCACAGCATAGGATGTTTTTTGGAGTAATAGATTCACCTTGCTCAGCTCTTTTGCCGGTGGATAAAGCTGGGTTAACGCGAGAATAATCGTCAGGAAATCTCCAGCAGCCCCCTCCTGCGACCACCAATACAATAGGCCTGCCGCAATGCCCAATGACGCCACGGACTCAACCATTGGCCCCACCATTTCTGACGCTCTTTGCCAGCGTATGGCATTTCGAC
>JAPLUM010000297.1 GCA_026397605.1 Verrucomicrobiota bacterium
GATTGGTCATGCTCGACAAGCCGTAGGCTTTGGTCAGACCGTAGTCGAACGCGACCTCGGTGAACGTCTCTAGGGTATCGACACTGCCATTGAGCGTCACGCGATTGACACCATCCACATGGGTGACGGCGCTGGCTGGCAAGGTGGTGACATTGGCCGGTAGCACTGCCGCACCCGTGGCGGCGAGCGTGAGGTCAAAGGGCGACTCGTTCGGCGAGTTGCTGAGGATGCGTAGCCGCGCAGTCTTATTGCCAAGGCTGGTAAGTTTGGCCTGCACCGTGAACGTCCCAATGCCGCCGCCTGCGATGCTGGCAGGCGGTTGGCTGAGGATGCGGAACATCGCGGCGTCTGGGCCGCTGAGGCTCGCGCTTAAACCGGTGAGCGGCTGGGTTCCGGAGTTGCGCAGCGTGTAGGTGAGCAGCTTCGGCATGTTCAGGCCGAGCTTGTCGAGGTCCTGCGTGCTGGCGTGCGTGCGCCCGACATTGATTGGCTGTTGAACGGAGAGATTGGGTGCCGTCGAAACCACGGGTGGATCAGTGACGGGCGTGGTCGATCCCGTGCCGGTGATGGGGAAGGTCAGAGCGCTACCCGGCAGCTCTAGGTTGGTGGAGCGCTCACCCACAGCGCTGGGTTTGAAGACGATGCTAAACGCGGCGCTTGCACCAGGTGCGAGCGCGGTAGTGCCGGGCAGAGTGGTGAGCGTGAAGTCGCTGCTGTTTGCGCCGGTGATGCGGATGAGCCCCACAGGTGCGGGCAACTGGCCGACATTGCTGACAGTGAAGACGCGCGGTTTGGAGGCCACGCCGATCTGACTGCCGCCGATATCGTCAGCATCCCCTGCGAGCATTGGGTCTCCACTGGGCGAGGTCACGGCGAAGCGAGCGGCAGGCGCGGCATTGATGGTGAGCTGATAGATCGGACCGTCGTTAAAGTTACCATCCGAGCCCCGGACACTGGGGAAGAGCAAAAAGGTGCCTGTGACGGTGGGCACACCCGAGAGGATGCCATTTGGATTCATCGCGAGCCCTGTGGGGTAGGTGAAACTCGAGCCCATGCTCCAATAAACCACCCCAACCAAACCGGCCTGCGTGAACCGCTGGCTAAAGGGTTGCCCCACTGTGCCGGTGGCGATGGCGGGATTCTGCACGGTGACGATATTGGTCATGCCGGTGCCGCTAAGCAGCACGTTGTTGGGTGATGCGGCAGAGTCATTGCTGGCGATGTGCAGCGTGCAGGACCGACCACTCACTCCCGTGGGAAGGAAGCTCACATCCAGCGTGGTGCTAGCGCCTGGGGCGATGACGGTGCTACTCGGCGCAGCAACGATGAAGTCTTCAGGATTTGGGCCATTCTTGGTGATTGTGCCCAGGTTCAGCGGCGCAGTGCCAGCATTGCGCAGGGTGAGTGTCACGGGAGGATTCGGATCACCCATCTTGCCAAAGCCGAAGTCCACGACAGGCACCAGCAGGAGGTAGGCACCGAAGCCAGCCGCCAGCGCTTGCACTTTAGGGATGAGCCGAACCGGCAGGCTAGAACTGCCCCAGGTGATCAGCGTGCCGTCGTGCTTCAGAGCGAAGGAGCGCTCTGCCGCCACGGCTACGGACTTCACTCCCGTAAGGCCTGGTGGAAAATCAAGTTCACCCTCTTTATTCGATCCCCAGCCGGCCACGGTGCCATCTGTCTTTAGTGCTAGGCTGTGGTATCTCCCGCTTGCCAGAGCCTGCACCTGGTTTAAGCCCACAGGCACGTTTGTTCTGCTATCGCCGCTGGCTCCCCATGCCACTACCGTGCCGTCTGATTTCAGAGCGACCGCATATTCGTCGCCTGCTGTTACGGCGACCACGTCCGCCAAGCCAGATGGCACATTGGTTTGTCCGCTCCCATTCTCACCGAAGGCGACAACGCTGCCGTCGGTCTTGGCCACGACGACGAAGTAGGGACCTGCTGCAATCGCGGCCACACCGGTGGCAGCTCCCGATGGCACTTCGATGGGAGTGCCCTCTTCGAGTTCCCCCCAAGCCACAAGGGAGCCATCGTCTTTCAGTGCTAAGCTGTAGTTTGCACCGGCGGCGATAGCTTGAACATCGCTCAGGTCCTCAGGCACATCAGTTTGCTGGAAGCGGTTGTCACCCCATGCTACGACGCTGCCATCACTCTTCAGCGCCAATGCGTGTGCTCCTCCGATAGCCACCGCGGTGACCTCTCGCAGCCCTGCTGGCAATTGGTAGCGAGGGGTTTCGTCTTCATCATCCAGTGAAAAATACAAGACCTTGGGGGTAGTAGCCGCGTTCGTGCCCACAGGCTGCTCCACCACGAGCTGCGGGCCCGTGCCATGAGCGACGACAAGTGTGTAAACCGCGCTGGTGACCGAAGTCTGGTAAGCATCCGTGGCGCGCACCGTGATGGGGAATCGCCCACTGCGAGTCGGCGTGCCGGACAAGGTGCCGTCGGCCGCGAGTAGCACACCCGCTGGCAGCGAGCCCGAGGCGATGCTGAAGGTGGTGGAGCCAAGCCCACCGGTTTGCGTGAACACTTGGCTAAAGGCAACACCGGTGGTCGCGCTGTTGACCGTGGGATGGGTGATCGTGATGGTGGGCACCAGACCCGTGCCCGAGAGCAAGAGATCCACCGGGCTGCTAAAGGTGCCATCACTGCCGCTGACGCGAAGCACAGCGCTCCGAGTTCCACCACGGTTCGGCGTGAAGGTGATGGTGAAGGTGGCCGTGCCGCCTGCGCTGATCGTGCTGCTGCTCGCAGCGCTCACGGTGAAGTCGCCAGGGTTTGCGCCAGCTTTGGTGAAGCCATTCAGCGTGATGTTTTCAGTGCCAGTGTTGGTGAGGGTGTAGGTCTTGGCGCTCGTCGTTCCCCCCGTGAGAATGCTGCCTTGCGCAGCCGAGTTGTTTGGCAACGGCACGCCCACGGTTTCCTCCACGCTGATTGTTAGCAGTGGTGGTCGCACCACCGTCAAGGTGTAGGCCTCGCCGGTTCCCGAGCAGCCGAGATCGCCAGTGGCTGTGACGGTGATGACGAAGGTGCCATCCTCTGTGGGCGTGCCAGCGAGCACACCCGCGCTGGATAGCGTGAGCCCGGCTGGCAGAGTGCTGGTGGTGGTGAAGCTGGTCGTGCCGATGCTGCCCGTTTGTGTGAAGGCTTGGCTAAAGGGCTCCACCGTGTTGGCATTAGCGACCGTGGGATTGGTCACGGTGATCGTCGGGCACACGCTGGTGCCAGTGAGATTGATGTGAGTGATCGGCGTGATCAGATCATTGCTCGGGATGTGCAGCACAGCGGTGTTGCTGCCAAAGACGGTGGGCTGATACGTCACGCTGAACGTGCGACTCTCCCCAGCGGCGATGCTGCTGGTGCCACTGAGCGCGCTCACGGTGAAGCGGTCCGCATTTGGCCCGTCCTTGGTCATGCTGGCCACATTTAGCGCGCTGGTGCCAGTGTTTGTGAGCGTAAAGGTCCTCGTTGTGCTGGTGCCATAGACTTGGTCGCCAAAAGCCACCGTGCCGAACGATGGAACCACATTGCCCACGGGTTGCTCGATGACGAGTTGCGGCCCAGGTCCGCGATTGATGGTGAGCGTGTAAACGGAAGACGTGCCCGTGCAGCCTCGGCTATCGATTGCCGATACGGTGATGTTGAACACGCCTACCTGCGTCGTCTTGCCTGACAGCCTCCCAGCTGCGGAAAGCGTGATGCCTGCGGGTAAGGTGTCCGTGGTGCTGTAAACGATGGGCGCGACGCCGCCTGTCTGCGTGAATGTTTGTGAGAAGGCCGCACTCGTCACACCGACCGTCGTTGCCGGTTTATTCACCATGATCGTCGGGCACACCGGCGTGCCGGTGAGTTGGATGTCGAATGGGTTCTTCGTTCCCACCACATTGCTTGCGATCTGCAGCGCCGCCATGCGCGTGCCTGCCTTCGTTGGCTTAAAACTGACCGTGAAAGTGCGGGTGCCCCCAGGTGCCAGCGCCGCGTTGCTGAGTGCACTGACGGTGAACTCGCTAGCATTCGTACCGTGCTTCGTGATCGCCAGGCCCGTCAGGTTTTGCGTGCCTGTGTTCACAATCGTAAACGTCTTCAGGGCGCTGGTGGCACCAAGATTCACACTGCCCATGTCCACGCTGCCGCCCTCGTCCACATCCGTGCCCGCAGGCACTTGCACCGAAATCCCTGGGCCGCTTACGTTGTAGATCTCGATCTCATCAATGCAGGTGCCATCGGCCACCGTCTTCAAGCGCAGCCCAGTGGCCATGACCGGCGTGAACGAATACAAATGCCGCAGTGCGATCAGCCCGCCCTCTGTGTAAGTCAGCGTGCCGATGGTGGTCCAGCTCGCATCCGCTGTGGACGCGTCAGGATTGGCCACCGTGGTGTATTGCAGCGTATAAGTGTCGATGATGCGATCACCCGTCTGCACGCCCAGGTTGTCACGACCAAACGCGATGCGATTCACCGCCACCGGTGTCGCGCCAAGACTGACGCCTGCGAAGGAGTTCGCTGAACCCGCGATCCAACTGTTGCTGTTGCCATAGGTGACGTCATTCAAATGCGGGATGGTGTGAGAGGGGTAGCCTTCCAGCACATCCTTGGCGAAAGCAGTGCCCGATGCCGCGAGGTTGTTGGCCGCAAAGGTGCCGCCTTCTCCCTCCAGCGAGAGACCTCCGCCCGTGACGGCAATGGTGAGACCTCCGCCCGCGAGGGCAGCACGGACGAGCAGCGCGAGTGCAACGGTGAGAGAGAGGGTGCGGATCATAGGCGAGGATGTGGTTTGATGTAGCGAAAAACGTTCCACTAAACCATCAAATCAAAATTTGGGCACCAGCAAATGAGGACTCCCCCATGTGTGGGGGTTTCGGTTTTTCGAGGCGTGGCAATGGTGGCGGTCACTTCAAAGAGCTTGTCATCCGAGAACAAAACTTTATTTCATATCCTCTATGCGTACATTTCCATTCCTCGTGATTCTGTTCAGCTTCATGGCCTCGGTCCAGGCAGCGGAGCCTGATCAGACACTCTATTTCGTCAAGAGCGATAAGCATGAAACGACGAGGGTCATGCTCACCATCAAGGATGGCAAAGTCACTGGCAGCCATGAGTGGCTCCCCACAGAAAAAGATGGTGCGCACGGCACGATCTCAGGCTCGATCAAGGACGGTCTCATCTCAGCGATCTACAGCTATGAGCTGGAGGGCGCGGAGCAGTCCCAGGAACAACTCTACAAGCTCAAAGGCGATACGTTGCTGCTAGGCGAGGGGGAATTGGTGGACCCAAAAAACAATGCCAAGCGGAAGCTCAAGGACCGCAGCAAGG
>JAPLUM010000215.1 GCA_026397605.1 Verrucomicrobiota bacterium
GAAGGACTAGTGCAGCGAGCGCTTGGAGGTGTCACTACATGGAAAGTTAGTGCCGAAGTGGTGTCTCAAGTATCCGCTGAAACGGGTCTTGCGAGAGAGGCTGTGCTTGCTGCTGCTTGGCATGATGCGCCGGAGAAAGAATTCAAGCGGGTCTCCCTACCTGTCGTTTTTGTGGCTGGTGGCAAAACGGGAGAATCGGGGGTCCTGACACTCGACTTTCTTGAGTGTGCTCAACCACAGTCATCCACGGGTTTTCTTGCTGCATGGGAAATGCAGGCAGTGCCAAAGATCAACGGTTTTGCAGAAAGCTTCGCGGCAGCGCGCAATATGATCAATGAACTCGACCGAGGGAACCCACTCTGGCCCGACAAAGCCCTATGGTTAGTGCGGTGGAATCTACCAGCGTCCACACCACTCAGTCTGGATGGTGAGTCCCTTGGCGGGGCCATTGCGCTGGGTCTTCTGGCATTGCTAAATCTGGCAGGCAAGATTCCAGCCGATCACAAATATGCACACAAGCTGAGGCTGCTGACCCAGGATCAAATTCAAAGAGGCACTATCACAGCAAAAATCTCCCCAAGCGGTAATTTAGAATCAATCGAAGGATTGGAAAAGAAGGCGAAGGCGGCCAAAGGCACCGCCCTTTTTACTGGTGGCACACGACCACAAATTTTATCTGCCTCGTCTAAAACCACCAATCCCATCCATGTCACCGACCTGATGGAGCTGCTTGGATTTCTGCGGGAGCTTGAGAAAAAATCAATCCTACCGAACAAGCGCAGTAGCAAAATTTTCTGGACGGCAGCGGCATCGATTTTATTGATTGCCACCGCATCCCTCTGCAGTTTTTATTTAGACCATTTGTGGCACCCAAATTTAGAGCAGCTTTCCGAGCGGATTGCAGGGTATGCAAGGGTTAGCAGAGCCGACAACGCGTCCTATGAGAATAAAAATTTAGACCTCTCCGAGCGCGCATTCTTGGTCGAAATTGAAGACATCAATGAAGAAGAATGGATTCATGTTATACAGCCCATTTTAGCGCAGGTTCGTGAAAGAATCGCGCTGCGCATCAAGGGAGGCTCCGAAGAATATGTGGGGCAGCCGTTTGGTTTGCACAACCTTGCGGGGATAAGGCATTTGTCATGCTTGGAATTGATCCGAGCACCCGTATCAGACATTTCGGGTGCCCGCAGGCTGCCCATGCTGGAACGTTTGGTGATTGTTGGAAGTCCAGTCAAAAACCTCGAATGGATCGGGAAGCTGGAAACACTCAAACAACTGTGCTTGGATTCTGGGCATATTGAGCGCATGCCGCTTGCATTGAATCTACCACTCTTAAGAGAAGCATATTTACATTTTCCAGACCGAAGCTGGGATGTGAACCCCAAAGGAATTTCCATTGATGAAGACTCTCGTGATGATGCGGCCTTTGCAGATGCAAATTCCAAGGTCATAGCGATCAAAGGAGCCAACATACAGAGACTATGGATCGGAGGTGATAAAATCGAAGAGTTGCGATTGATCGGATTAGACAGCCTTAAAGAACTTTCGATCTTGGCCCCCAGCTTGAATCCATCTGGCTACGATCTTGGCTACAACGAGCAATGCTTGGAAAAATTGGATCTTCGCTGTGAGCGCCTGACCGAAATACTATTGGGACGTCACACGGCACTAAAAAGGCTGAAGTTGATGAGTCCTAAACTCAAGAAAATCGGTAATCTTCCTGCATCGCTTTGCACTCTGGATTTGAGTTCTTGTCCACTGGATGCTGCTCATTTGGGTGTTTTGCAGAGTCTCGGCGAACTCCGTCATTTGTTTTTGGAAGGCACTCACATTAAAGAACTGCCCGACCTGCGCGAACTTCACAAATTGAAATGGTTGAACCTAGAAAAGACTGAGTTTGAGAAATGGCCTAAGCTTTCTAGCGAGGCTGGCGGATGTTTCCTTCAAGTGGAGCATACGCCCATCGGGACAAAGCATCATGAGGCTTTCAAAAAAGCAGAAGCCTTTGTGGCGGAATGGATGCCCGGAAAACACGAACCGAGTGACAAGTGGTTACATTTTTCCACCGAAGGTGTGTTTGATACTGAGTTTGAAACTGCGATGTTCGACGGCGGTGATTACATGATTGGCGCAGACTCAGACGCTCACATTCAATGCGGTAAAGATTCTTACTTCGATCAACACCCACAATGTTTGTCCAAGTTTGATGGGAATCGCTCATGGTGGTATACAACTGGCGGAATATCTACCGTAGGTGAGGAGGGGCGTTTTGAACTCCGCGGAGAAAATGATTCCGATGAAGAGGCTGAAGTGAAAATAAACAAAGGCGGCACTCATTCCTTTAATGGTTGGAAAGGCGGTTTTGTTGGTCCTCAAACGTCTGGTAAATACTGGCTGGACCGTGAAGCTAAAACAGCAGCGGAAGGTTACGATATTTATGATCTCGATGCTTGGTAAATTAAACCCGAGAGTATTCGATCTACGCAAAGTTTTGATGTCAGATCAATGATAGAGAAATTGGGCATCAGTTCCAAA
>JAPLUM010000078.1 GCA_026397605.1 Verrucomicrobiota bacterium
ACGACATCGGCACGGCTTCTTTTGCGAATGTGCGCATCCTCGACAATGACAATCCGCCTGTGGTCTTCATCGACAGCCCGAATGCCCAAGGCCCGCTCATCGCCGCCGCGAACGGCGTCATCATCAGCGCCCAGGTGAGTGATGACGGCTCTCCCGCTGCGCTGACTTCAACCTGGAGCTGCGTCAGCGGCCCCGGCGTCGCGACCATCGAGTCACCCAACGCGGCAACGACGGCAGTGACCTTCGCTGCGCCTGGAAACTACGTCTTGCGCATCAGCGCCAGCGACGGGCAATTCACCGTCAGTGACCAAATCACCATCGTCGTCGGCAGTAGCCTCGTAGCCTCAAATTGGATCACGCAAGACCTCGGGCCGTCGTCATCTCGCCGCGGTCAATCCCTCGAATACGGCGGCCTTTTCAGTCAAACGGGCACCGGTGCAGGCTATGCCGCCACCGCGAGCGATCAGGCTCAAATCATGGTCCGTAGCGCCATCGGCAATGGCAGCGTCGTGGCGCGGTTGACGAACTTTTCCACCACCGCTGCCCTCGCAGGTGTCACCATTCGTGACTCGCTCGCTAGAGGCTCGAACCGCGCCGTATTGGGCTTTATGCCAGGCACCGGACTGCAATTCCGCACCCGAGCTGCGAGTGGCAATGACACCGTCGTCACCGCCGCAGCACCCGCCCTGCCCTTCTGGCTCAAACTCGACCGCAACGCGACCACCAACGAGATCAGCGCCAGCTTCAGCAGCGATGGCACAGCCTGGACCGCCGTGGGAACACCCGTCACCGTGCCACTACTCAATGCAGATGCTCATTACGGCCTCACCACCACCAGTAACAACACCGCCAGCACCGCCACAGTTCTCTTTGACAACGTCACGCTCACGCCAGCCCCTAGCGGCCCCGCTTTGGTCAATGAAGACAGCGGCACCGCGCCCAATGCGCCCGGCAGTGCCACCTTTGATGGCACGACCTACACCGTGGTCGGGCCCACGAGCGGCTACTTCTACGGATGGCAATATTATGGCGACATGGTCATCACTGCGCGCATGCCCACCTTCACCAGTGGTGCAGGTAGCAGCAGCGGCGGCATCCGCATCGCGGAAAGCATCGAAAGCGGAGCCTATCTGCACCTCGGGCGCATGCCCACCGGTGCCTACAGCGGCTACTACTGGACCAGCATCGCCGGTGGCAGCGGTGGCGGTGTGCCTAGCGGCATCGCGGCGGGTAACTGGATACGCATTATCCGCCGTGGCAATGCCGTCACTGGCTACCGCGCAAACAACGTCGGCTCCGCGCCCGGCACCTGGACCCAAATCGGCCAGCCGCAAACCATCATCATGACCACGCCCGTGTGGGTCGGCTTTTACGTCAACAACGCCAGCGGTGCCACCGGCACACTGAACACCTGCACCTTCACGAACCTCACCATCGAGGCGCTGAGCAAAGCCCCCGTCATCGCCGCTACAGCGACACCGGCCTACCAGTCCGTCACCCTTGATGGCAGCATCACCGATGATGGCCAACCTGCTGCATTTACCAATGTCTGGAGCCAGCGCAACGGCCCAAGCACACTGACCTTTGCCAACGCTAACCTCATGGACACCAGCGCCACCTTCAACATGAGCGGCAGCTTTGGCCTGCGCCTCACCGCCGATGACTCAGGCACAAAAGCTTTCCGCGATCTGAGCTTCACCGGCTACACCGCCGCCTTTGCCCAGTGGCTGGATCAAAACAATGTCGGAAATGAAAACAACCTGCTCGCCGAAGCCAATGCGGATGCCGATGGTGACGGCCTCGTGAACCTTCTCGAATACGCCATCGGCACTAATGGCGTCATCAACAACAGCAATCCGCAAATTGTCGCTCTGACCCCTGTCAGCAGTTCTAACTACCTCCGCATCACCATCCCGAAAAACCCCTCCGCTACCGACGTAACCTTCGTCGTTGAAGCCTGCAGCGATCTCACCTCCTGGAATAGCGCTGGATTGATTATCGAAACCAATACCTCCACCCAACTCACCGTTCGCGACAACATCCCATCTGGCCCAGGAGTAAAGCGCTTCATGCGTGTGAAGGTCACCCGCCCGTAAGCAACGATCTGGAGAATGATCGGCGAATCCTAGCTCTGCAAGGTCTCCACACGCATCCAACTTGGCTCTCCGCGCACGCATTTCAGGGCGCGTAAAGCCTCCAGAGCTTGGGTCATGTCGCCGAGCTTGGCATCGTGGATCATGAGAACGAGGCTGGTGCTGCCACTGGTGTCTTCCAGATCTTCTGGCTGGATCATTGAGGAAATGCCGATATTGCGCCGGCCAAGTTCAGCGGAAACTTGGGCGAGCACACCAGGGACGTCATCCACGGTCAGTCGCAGATAGTAATGGGAAATGGTCTCTTCCGCAGGCTTGCTCTTTCCATACAGTCCATGTGGCACAAATCCTGTGTGGCGTGCGCCATAAACAATGACAGCAGCTGCCTCGCATAGATCACTAATGACACTGCTGCTAGTCGGGTCCTGACCTGCGCCACGGCCATAAAACAAGGTTTCACCAACGATATCGCCATTCACCAGCACAGCATTGAAGCTGCCGCTGACATTGGCCAGCACATGGGATAGTGGCACCAGAGTGGGCTGGGTGCGTACTTCCACTAGACCTTGTTCATCTGCACGAATCACCGAGAGCAGCTTGATGGTGTATCCGAGACGCTTGGCGAATTTAAAATCGGCGATGTCGATCTTATCCACGCCTTCAACATGCACACAGGAGGTCGGAATCCAGAATCCGTAGCTTAGAGAGGCAAGGATGATGGCTTTGTGCGCGGCATCCCAGCCGCTGACGTCCAGGGTGGGATCAGCCTCAGCGTAGCCTTTTTCCTGGGCCTCACCGAGAGCATCTGCATAACTGAGCCCTGCCTGACTCATGCGGGTCAAAATGTAATTGCAGGTGCCATTGATGATGCCGTGAATGGAGAGGATGCGATTCCCCACTAGACCTTCCTGCAGCACTTGAATGATTGGGATACCACCTGCCACAGCCGCTTCAAAATAGATCGGCACGCCACATTCTTCAGCAAGAGCGAAGAGCTCCTGACCACGCTCTGCCAGCAGGGCTTTGTTTCCCGTAACGACGATCTTTTTAGCCCTCAGGGCAGCGCAAACAAGATCATAGGCCGTGGTCGTCCCGCCAATGAGTTCGACGATGACTTGGATCTCGGTATCTGAAATCAGATCCTGCCAGTCTGTGCTGATCATCTCGGCAGGCACAGCAACATCCCGAGGGCGGGATAAGTCACGCACGACGACACGCTTGACCCGAATATCTGCTCCCGTGCGCTGAAGGATTAGATCACGATTGGCATCAAGGTTTTTATAGACCCCAGCACCGACGTTTCCCAGCCCAGCGAGGCCGACATGAATGGTGCAGGGTGAATTGGAAGCGGACATGAGTTTCAAAAAAATAGGAATGGGGCGCTAGACATGCAGCGCCCCGCCTAAATTTCAAAGCCAAATGTCAGCCAGATGACGGATCTTACCGATCTCAACCACCATAGAAGCTGGCGATCTTCTCATTCACCGTGCGCAGACGGCGGGCGATGGTCTTACCGACACCGATAAGCAGCCAGGCCGCAGCGCGGGGATATTCATTGATGTAGGACTCTAGACTCTTCGAGTCAATGCACCAGACTTGGCTGAACTCGACGGCTGTCACCGAGGCGCTTGCAGCAGATGGATCTAAAAGATTAATCTCCCCAACAGTTTCCCCAGTGCCGACGGCTCCGAGCGGGACTTTATGTCCAGAACGCATAGCGGTCGCATGCAGCTTGCCACTGATAATAAAGAAAAGGCTGGTCTGCACGCTACCTTCTTCGATCAAGTGGCTGCCGGCTTGTACAGGACGGAACTCACCGTAGCCGCTGAGGATGTCGCGATCCTCGTC
>JAPLUM010000039.1 GCA_026397605.1 Verrucomicrobiota bacterium
CGCGCAAAAGTAAGTCATGAGAACCTTGGTGATCGGAGACATTCACGGCTGTTCTGTGGCCCTGCGCACGCTCCTTGATGCCGTACGTCCTGGCCCTGAAGATGTGCTCATCACCCTGGGTGATTATGTAGATCGTGGCCCTGATTCAAAGGGAGTGATCGACATCCTTATTGGACTGGAATCCACCACTCAGCTCAAACCCCTCACCGGCAATCACGAGATCCTATTTTTAGAAGCTTTTGCTGAGCGTATCGATCCCCAGGGCTGGCTCAGGGTGGGTGGGGCAGAGACACTGATCTCCTACTCCGGAGACCCCTCAAAGATCTCCTTTGCAGCCGTCTCCAAAGAGCACCTCAACTTTCTGAGTGAGCGCTGCCTCCGCTACTACGAGGACGCCAAGCACTTCTACGTCCATGCCAACGCTAACTCCGTCTATGCCCTAGCGGATCAGAATGACGACTGGCTCTTCTGGACACGTTTTAGTGACGCCTTCCCGCATGTCTCTGGGAAAACCATGATCTGCGGCCACTCGGCACAAAAATCAGGACTACCTGCGGTGAGACCCTTTGCCATCTGCATTGATACCTGGATCTACGGCCAGGGCTGGCTCACCTGTTTAGAAGTCGAAACAGGCGCGATTTACCAGGCCAATGAGAAAGGTGAGTTGAGGACTCTGAATTTAGCTGAACTAGACGTCATCTCCGACACCAGCACGCAAAACATCAAGTTGCCTGCATTGCCGGGGTCTTGATCTGATCTAGCAGCTTCGTGATGATGTCGTCCACCTTCACCTGCTGGGCTTCTCCTTCAAAATTAAGGATGATCCGGTGGCGTAGTGCCACATGAGCGATGGCTCGGATATCATCCGTGGAGACAGAAGTCGCCCCATTCACCGCAGCCCAGACGCGAGCACCACGAATCAGACTTTGCAGTCCGCGCGGGCTGCTGCCATAGGCCACAAAGCGCTTCACCTCAGGCAGGGCACCCGGTTGCTCGGGATGCGTGGCCAAAATGAGGCGGCTGGCATAATGCGCCACCGGATCAGCCACGGGCATCTGCGCCAGCTCTTTTTGGATCTTTAAAATGTCTGCGCCGGTGCAGATCGCATTCATGGTCGGCTCCGTAAACCCTGTCGTGCGGCGGCTAATCTCAACCAGAGAGTCAAGGTCTGGGAACGGCACCCGAATCTTAAACATAAACCGGTCCAACTGCGCCTCTGGCAGCGGATAGGTGCCCTCCATTTCCATCGGATTTTGAGTAGCCAGCACAAAAAAGGGCTCTGGCAGCGTATGCCGATCACCTCCTGTCGTCACGGCACGTTCCTGCATGACTTCCAGCAGGGCAGCCTGAGTCTTGGGGGTCGCACGATTGATCTCATCTACCAGCAGCAGATTTTTAAAGACGGGTCCTTTTTCAAAAAACATCACGCGCCGTCCCTGCTCATTTTCATTGACGATGTGAGTCCCCAGGATGTCCGCAGGCATCAAATCTGGCGTACACTGCACTCGGCCCGGCTCCACACCAACGACTTGGGATAAGGTGCGCACGAGGAAGGTCTTTCCCAGTCCAGGCACCCCTTCAAGCAAGACATGACCACCCGAAAAGATGGCCACCAGCACATCTCCCAGCAGCCCATCATAACCGACGATGGCTTTCTGCATTTCTGTCTTCAACTGGCCAAAGAGGGTGCGGAAGGATGACATAGTTTGATGAATGTTGGCAATGCATAGGCGGCTGGCGCGGCGACGCAAAGGAAAGCATAGATTGCTTGCCAGTTGGATTGTCCCGTCACACAGATTTCCCATGCATCCCCCCGCTCAAAACATCGGCATCCTCGGCCTTGGCATTATCGGCAGCCGAGTGGCTGAAAACGTCAAAAAAGCTGGTCACTCAGTTTTCACCTGGAGCCATAGCCCGCGTTCAGAACCCAATTTCGTGGCCTCGCCCAGGGCACTAGCAGAGACCGCACAGACCATTCAGATTTTTGTTCGCGACGACGAAGCCCTGCTCTCGGCCCTGCGTAACATGCAGCCCGCGCTGACAGCTGACCATCTCATCATGAATCACGCCACCGTCAGCAAAGTGGCAACTCTCACCGCAGCTGAACTTTGCGCGGAAAGCGGTGCCGCCTTTCTCGATGCTCCCTTTACAGGCAGTAAAATGGCCGCTCAGAATGCCAAGCTGGTTTATTACATCGGGGGAGATGCCGACGTTCTTGAGAGAGCCCGCCCGATCCTGGAATTAAGCTCCCAAAAAATCCTCCCGCTGGGTCAAATCGGGGATGCCATGGTGCTCAAGATTGTCACCAATTTAGTCAGTGCCATCACCGTCAAAGCTCTGTCTGAGGCCGTGGAGATCACCCGCAGTCAAGGTGTGTCGCTAGAACACCTGAAAACAGCCCTGGAGGCCAACGCCAACTTCAGTACACTGGTAGGCATGAAGTTACCCACCATCATGAGTGGAGATTTCGAACCCCATTTCTCTCTGCAAAACATGCTCAAAGATGCCGACTTTGCCCGCGCACTGGCTTCCAGCGCAAAAATCAAAACACCTGCGCTTGATTGCACAGCAGAAGCCATGCGCGCAGGTGTTTTAGAGGGGCAAGGAGAACTCGATTTCTCTGTGATCGGCCAACTTAGGGACTCGGACAAAATAAATTAGCCGAAACTGCGCCGGTATTTGAGCCTCTGGCAAGGCGCAACGAAGGAGCATATCTCAATGATCTGTGACTGAGGCGAAACGAAGACAGAGGCTCAAATACCAATTAAATTTGGCTAATTTATTCTGTCCGAGCTCCTTAGGGATTGAAGCGCGCTACGGGCTGCAGTTCCGCAGAAACAGGTGAGAGTGATCCAGAAACACTGACGACGTCCACGATCTCGGGTTGGGTCATGTTATCTGTTTCGAAGTGGCGACTCAAAAGAATACCTTCGATCTCGAGAGCGCGATCATTTTCCACCTCGCGGATTAATTGGCTGTCCACTATGAATGGCTTCTGTTGAGGCATCACACTTGGCAGAGTCTGAGTCGAGACCAAGGTCGCAGTATCATTCCCTGTCGGGCTAGAGCCCAGATTCATAGCACCCCAGATGGCCAAAAGCCCCACGCAGGCGACGGCAGGAACAAGAACCAACTTTGGCGTCACCAAATCATCAAAATACGTCGTCACACGTTCCCAGAGCAGACTCAGAGAAGATTGGCGTAGCATCTCTGAGCGCTGACGCTCATGAAATTTGGCCAAAAAATCCTCCACGAAATCCTCTTTTGGAGTTTCGAATTTCTTGAGGCGGATCAAACGCTGGATGTCTTCAAATTCACTCATGGGTAGGTATTGTTGTTTGTGTCTTTGATAATTAAGGGGCGTCTAAGCATGGATCACACCAAGTCCTCCAGATAAGTCTGGAGAATCCGATGCGCGTAAAACAAACGTGATCTAACTGTTCCTTCTGACACGCCGAGGATCTTACTGATCTCATTGTGCTGATGGCCTTGGATGTCATACAGAGTGACAACCGTGCGATGATCCTCAGACAGCTTCATCATGGCCGCGTTCAAGCTTTTTTGTAATTCGTTAATATTCACTTCCCGGACCGTGTCTCTCTGGGCAGTGGTCACCTTAATGAACTCGGGGTCATTCTGAATCCCACTGTCCACGTCATCCAGGCTCACCTTTGCGTAGCGACCGCGTTTTTTCAGGAAGTTCAGGGTCATATTGACCGAGATCGAGTAAATCCAGGTATAAAAAGATGACTTCCCCTGAAAGCGCTTCACAGAGCGGTAGGCCTTGGCAAAAATCTCCTGGAGGAGATCTGCCGTATCTTCACGGTTAGCGGTCATGTTATAGACCATGCCGTAAAGCTTCGGCGTGTATTTGCGGACAAGATCGTCAAAAGCCCTCGTGTCACCGTCCTGAGCGCGCTCCACAAGAACGCGATCCTCCGCTGAGCTTGTGGCAGCCGCTGTAGGTTTATCTGTGACAGTCTCCATCGGTGAATGTATTGGCGCTGTGAATACAGGCACACTAGCAAACCATTCACTTGCTCTGGAAACAAGTCTTTCTTTAGCTCCTCAGTCATTCTCTTGAAATCAACTCTTTGAGAAGGTCCTTTTTTCTAGCTCTGCGCCTTTTCTGACGCCAATAGCACCTATGTCTTTCTTTGAACGCCTCTTTTCCATCGGCCCCGTGCGCAAGTTCATCTGGCGTTGCTGGTACCCTTTCCTGACAAAGCGGCTGCAGACCCATGCGGTCGTTTTTCTCAATTATGCCTTTGAGACCGACCCGCCAGTCGGCCTAACTCTCGATCCCGAAGACGAGCCCAATCGTGCCTGCATCCAACTTTACAACCATGTCGCCTCCCCCATCCGACTTGAGGGAAAGAGCGTTCTCGAAGTCAGTTGCGGTCATGGTGGTGGTGCCTCATGGATCAGTCGCAGCTTTCATCCAGCAAGCTACGTGGCTTTGGACCTGAACCCAATAGGAATCTCCTTTTGTCAGCAGCATCATCGAGTCATGGGCCTAGAGTTCCAGCAAGGCGACGCCCAAAAGCTGCCTTTCCCTGATCAATCCATGGATGCCGTCATCAATGTCGAAGCCTCACACTGCTACCCAGATTTCCCAGGCTTTCTGAACGAGGCTGCGCGTGTTTTAAAACCAGGCGGCCACCTGCTCTACGCTGATTTTCGCTTCCGTGAAAGCGTCTCAGAATGGGAACTGGCCATCCAAAATTCAGCCTTCCAGATCTTAGCGACTCGCGACATCAGCACAGAAGTCCTCAGAGGCATGGACAAAAATGCACAACGGAGTCAGCAACTCATCCGCCAATGCCTGCCTGCGCCACTGCAATCACTCGGGCTCGATTTTGCGGGTGTTCCTGGGTCCCGCATTTATGAGGCCCTTAAAGCCGGCCAACTCACCTACCGCTCTTGGCAGCTCCAGAGGCGAGATGGTTCGGAAATCTAATGGCATAGCAGGTAAAGAGGGCTTACAGGACAGCCATGAAGTTAGAACAAGGTCAAATTTGGAAGCAGGGAGAGGTTTACTACCGAATCGTCGAATGGGCGCGCATGTATATCGAATACAAGCAGATGAAAGATCCCGCCACGAAAGAAGGCACCTTCCATCAGCTCTCCAAAAAAGAATTCTGTCGCCTTCTTAAAGGCGCCACTCTGATCCCAAACACCAAAAAGGCCGACGAAGAGGATGAACTGAGTGTCGAAGACGACCAGGACAGCCTAGCCGAACTCCAAGAGTTTGGTGCTGCCAGTGATGACTAAGTAACTCGAACAGAATCAATTAGCCAAATTTACTTGGCCTTTGAACCTCTGGCTTCGTTGCGCCTAAGTCACAGATCATTGAGATATGCTCCTTCGTTGAGCCTTGCCAGAGGCTCAAACACCGGCACAGTTTTGGCTAATTGATTCTGTCCGAGTCCCTAAAACCGGTTTTGACGGCGATACTCTCCTGGAGTGATACCGCTACGTTTACGGAAAGCTTCGGCCATGTATTGAGGGTGCTTAAACCCAGCACGCTCGGCAATCGCATCCAGCGTGAGATCTGTCTGAGCTAGCAGCCGCTCCACGTGACCAAATCGCTGACGAATAATCTCTTCACCGGGTGAGCGTCCGATGAGCTCTTTCATCCGGCGCTCCAGAGCGCTGCGGGAGAGACCGACTATTTTGGCAACCTCCTTCACACTGACATCGGCGACGGCTTGCTGACGAATGAAGTGAAGAGCTTTGGCGATCCGCGTATCCTCGACTGCAACGATGTCAGAGGATTGCCTGACAATGATGTCTCCCGGCGGAAGCAGGGATTCCATGGGCGGCTTGGTCTTTTGATGCATCCACTCATCCAGCATCCTTGAAGCCGCATAGCCGACATTTTGTCCACGCAACTGCACGCTCGAAAGGGGTGGCCAGGCCGTATCACAGAGAGTCTTGTCATTTTCGGCACCGATCACAGCGATCTCTTCTGGCACAGAGATGCCAGCCCGCCGTGCAGCATCCAGAACCCAAAAACCAAGCTGATCATTGGTGGCAAAAACGGCGCAGGGCTTTGCCAGGCTAGAAAGCCAATCAGCGACCTGACGCTGATGCTGATCCCAGCGCTGGGGCTTTGTCGTGCCACTCTGAGTCTCAAAGACAGAGCATTCAAAACCACGAGCCTGCAAACTGCAGACAAAGCTCTGACAGCGCTGCTGAAAGAATAGTTCTGAAGTATCCATGTAGCAGGCGAAGCGTCGAAAGCCGCGATCCATCAAATGCGTAGCCACACGCTGACCAACGATTTGGTTATCGATTCCGACAAAGGGAAATGGATGCTTCAAGCTGGTCGAACGCATCTCGATGACTGGCAACTTGGTGGCCTTCAGTTGCTTTAAGAGCAATGGATCCACGGTGCGTGCCAGAATGCCGTCCCCCGGCCATTTTTTCAGCCACTCGGGGAAGCTCGACCTCAAATCTCTGGACTCCAGATACAGAGACCAAGGACCATGCTCGGCGACATAGCGACGAATGCCACGGACGATATCACGACCATAGGATCGGGACGTGTCCACCAGCATCGCGACCTGTGGGATATTTGACATAGCTCCGATTAAACCAATATCACCTGAGCCATGGCAAGCTCACGCGTGTGGGTCAGTGAAATAAGTGCCGAGGTCACACCCTGAGCCTCTGCGTGAGTCTTTGCAGCCCCATGCTAGATGAGTGATGGCTTGCCTGTATCTGCGCGCTGGACCTCAAAGTCTTTCCAGTCCACGCCCTGAGCCCAAAGGCCCGTGCCAATAGCTTTTGCCGCAGCTTCTTTGGCCGCAAACCGAGCCGCGTAGTGCATGGCTGGATCGGCGCAGGAATCGCAATAAGAAATTTCGCCCGATGTAAATGTGCGCTCTTTGAAGCGCTCGCCATGCTTGGTGAGCAGATCTCGGATGCGGGATACTTCGACCAGATCAATACCGAGTCCGAGTGGCGTGGTGTTAGCCATTGGTATACCCCTTCATGGCTTCCAGCATCTCCTGAATCGCTGCACGCAGACCAACGAAAACGGAGCGGGCAACGATACTATGTCCAATGTTCAATTCACTGAGATGAGGCACGATGAATAGTTCCGACAAATTCTTTGTGGTGAGTCCGTGACCGGCATTGATCTGCAATCCTAAACTTTGTCCTAGTTCTGCGGCAGCTTTGAGGCGCTCGGCTTCATGGCGACGCTTTTCACCGAGTTCGTTGGCAAAGGTCCCAGTGTGTAGCTCAATCATGCTGGCTCCGATCTCGGCAGAGGCACGGACCTGATCCAGATCAGGATCGATGAACATGCTGACGCGGGTGCCATTGGCCTCCAGCTGACTCACGCTTGCACGCAGCGCTTCTTTTTGACCTGCGACATCCAGCCCACCTTCGGTCGTGACTTCTTCCCGGTTCTCAGGCACCATGCAGACGAAGTGTGGCTTTACCTGGAGAGCGATGGCGAGAATTTCTGGCGTATTGCCCATCTCAAGATTCATCATGGTGCCAATCTCACGGCGCAGCAGATAGACGTCCTCATCGACAATGTGTCGGCGATCTGCACGCAGATGAATGGTGATGGAATGAGCCCCAGCGGACTCTGCCTCAAGGGCTGCCTGAAGAATGGAAGGCTCCACATTGTGAGCTTCGAGCATGGTGCGGTAGCGTGCTTGCCGGAGCGTGGCGATATGGTCGATGTTGACGCCGAGATGAAGTGACATGGATGGAATGGAAGGGTCGGGAAAGCCAATAGATTAGCTCCATGATTCAGTAACGAACCTTACCGCGATCACAATGCAGAAATATAGGCTTTATGTGACGACATGGAATCACCAGCCTGTGCCAACTTCAGCGCGCAAGATCGGCTTCAAAGCCATGATTTTGGGTGCATCCGTGACGATTCCTGCCGTGGCAGGGATTCCCAGAGACTTGCCAGAGAAACAATTATTCTCCCAGGTGATGCCATCCAACGCACAGCGGGCTTCAATGATTTCATGCTTGGGAGACGAGATCTGATTCCCACGGATCACCGTGCCGATGGGAGCTAGGGTAGCCAGCTTATCCTCGCTCAGGCCAATTAGCATGGAGTGCTCGCAGCCGACGATGCTGTTGTTTTCTACCCGCGCGTTTTTCACCTGAAAGTAGCGGTTGGCAGGTGAATTCGGGATTCCCATCATGAAACAAATGGCCGACCGCATGGTGTCTCCGGTCAAATTTTCCAGGTAGTTGTCTCGGACGATATGGTCCTCACCGATCAAGCGAATGCCACCAGTGCCACTCGCGCCGTTGACGATAAAGACGTTACGCTCAACCGTGCATCCATTGCCGTGGCGAAGAGTCAGTGTTCCGCCAACCTCTAGAAAGGTGTTATCACGATAAAGATTACCGCATGATTTGTTGGAGATGCATTCGGCCTCGCCATTGCATTTCTCAAAGAGGTTGTGCTCCACAACACAGGCTCCCTTTAACATCGAAGACTTGCTATCGCCGATACGAATGGTCTCGCCGCCATTTTTACCCAGTCGCTCGCGTGGGCCAAAGTAGTTGTGATCGATCTGATGTTTCCCTTCATTACCATCCCCCAGCCAAACGACAAAGGTGGTGCCTTTACCTGATTTCCCCTGAAACACACAATGATCCACGCGGTTCTCTGCACCATAGAGTCCCAGCCAGCGGCTTTCTTTGCCAGCAGCAGCAGTTTGAGAACTAATCATGGCGCATTGGGTCATTCGACAATGGCTTGCCAGAGAATCCGACTCTTCACGGAAAGAGATGACATCACTGATGGTCGGATCAGGATCTTTAAACAGCAGACCTTCGATCACCAATAATTCACCCGCTACTTTCAGCGTGCTTTTGCCAGTGAAAACAGTTTTTCCTGGAGTAGCTGCTTTTAGAGTGATCGGAGCACTTGCCGTGCCTTTGCCTGTGAAGACAAGCTGGGCGTCAGACCAATCTCCCGACGCTAAAACAAGGGTGTCACCCGGCTGAGCCTGCTTGGCAATTGCCTGAAAGGCTGAGGCATTGGCAACAGGCAACTCTTTCGAAAAGGCAGAGATGGCCAAAGCAGGCAAAAGAAGGATTGGGCGCATAAGCAAAGATAAACCGACTGATTTATCCTCATCTATCCATACAAACGAGAGTTTAATGTGTGATTTGACCTATAAACCTCAGGTCAAGGTTGAACAGTTAAGACTTCTGAGGCATCTCAAAGTATTCCCCTTTGAAACGTCGCCCCGTGAACGCCGCTTTCCCCCAGCTCTCCTTGAGACTGGCGTTGCTGTGCGCACTGAGTTCAGGCGCTTTTGCCCAGCAGCCTCCCGTATCACAGGACTCCATTGCAGCCAGTGCGGGCGAGTTTGTCAGCCGCGCCGCATTTTGGACAGCTGAACAAACGCCTTTGGATTTTTTAGAGATGGCCGGTCAGCATGCTAAGGCACGCTGGCGCACTCTTTATCGGCCGCAGCCACCGGTGCCTTCTGTGGACCGAGTCAAGACAGCCTTTACCCTCGGTAGCTTGATTGGCGAATCTTTTCTCATCTGGGAGGCTCAGGACTCACAACATTTCCGCAACAACAGCCAAGATCTGGCCAGTTACTGCCGCACGCTCGGCCTGGGTGAAAAGACCAAACCACGGCTCATGGCTCAGGCCAAAATGGCGGAGATGGACGACTGGGCCAGCCTGCGTCAGGAGATCGTCGATGGCCATCAGGAACTTCTCCGCCAATTGCGCGAACAACGGGACGAAGACCTAGCCGTCCTGGTTGAAATCGGAGCCTGGATGCGGTCTCTTGAAATTGTCTCCAAGCTTGTCGTCGAAATTCCTGAGGTCGATAAACGTCCGCTTTGCATCGGTTCCCCTGCCCTATTAGCCCAGCTACGTCAAAACTTCGCCTCCTTAACAGACCTCAACCGTCGAGGAATTCTTTTGCAGCCTGTGATCTCTGTCCTGACAGAGTTAGAAAAAGTCTGGAGTGATCGTCACAGCGGCCCGCCTACCAAAAGCATGGTCACACGCACTCACGAGCAATTGCGATTGGTCATGGAAGAACTGACCCTGAAATGAAAATTGGCACTCCGCTTCAACAAACGAAGTACCAATAGAGCCTCTTGCAAAACCTCGCATTCTGGCGAATGCGCCTACATCTCGCCTCGTAGGCTCGTTCGCCAGAACAAGAAGGACGTAGGTTTTGCAAGTAGCTCAATAGCTAATGAGATAAATCAGCGTGGCCGATCAAGCGTTCGCCCGAAGAATCTGGGCAAGCACATACGGCAGGATGCCGCCAGCGCGGTAGTAGTCGATCTCGACGGGAGTGTCGATGCGGACGACGAGCGGGATGTCGAAGCTGCTGAAGTCTGACTGGGCCACACCGTTATCACCGAGGAAGCGGCCTACTGGGCTGATGTGATCCGTCGTGACGCTGTCGCCAAAGGAAGTTCGCCCTGATGCTCTGATGCACACGGGCTTCAAAGTTGCTGTTCCCAGAGCCACCAAGAAAATCACCGTCACTTCCATCGTGTAATGAAACATCTGCTGCGAAAAAGAAGCCCCCGAGGTCATGAGGCTGAGATGCTCACATCTGGGCTTTTGGACAAGCGCCTTTCTGCATAAAAACAAACAGGGCGGACCACTCGGTCCGCCCTGAAGTTTTCGAAGGATGCCAACAGCCAGAAGAACAACCCACTATTTGAAAGTTTCGGTTGGAAGCCGCGCTTCCCTCACCTGCTGATAACATCACACATTCTGACATTGATGTGTCAGCCATCGGTAAATGAGTTGTAAGGCGTTTGTGAAATTTCGATCAGAGTGCGTACTCTGTAAAATCACTCTCAACAGCTTGTTGGGACTCTTTGCGCCAACTTTACCGAGTGTGGGATAGCCCCCAAGACGAAGCTCAGACAATCCACGGCACCCTGCGGTTTGCCGGGTAAGGCGATGACCAAAGTACGCTCAACAATCGCAGCCATACAGCGTGAAAGAATCGCATTAGGCGTCAACTCAAGAGAGCGCATCCGCATCAATTCTCCAAAACCTGGAATCTCCACTCGCATGATTCCTCGGATTGCTTCTGGAGTTACATCCCTTTCAGCGATGCCTGTGCCACCAGTCGTCAGGATCAATCCGCAGCCCTGAGCTGAAAGAGACTGCAAGGCTTGTTGAATGGCCGTCAGATCATCCGGCACGATCACTTCAGCCTGGACTTGCCAGCCGTAGCCTGCCGCTGCTTCACGCAGTGCTGGTCCACCTAGATCCTCATAGATGCCTTGGCTTGCGCGATCTGAAATGGTGATGATGCCGACTGTTATCATGAAGCAGTTTTGTTAAATTTTGACTTTTGAGACCAAGTTAACATTCGTGATGGACATCGTCTTATCGACTGCCTTGCACATGTCATAAATCGTCAAAGCGGCGATAGAGACTGCCGTTAGCGCCTCCATCTCGACGCCTGTTTGAGCTATCGTCTTCGTCGTAGCTGTGATCTGAATGCCTCTGGACTGGATCTCAAATTCTACGGCCACCTTGGATAGTGGGATTTGATGGCAAAGCGGTATCAAGAGTTGAGTTTGCTTCGCGGCCTGAATGCCTGCGATACGTGCGACTGCCAGCACATCCCCCTTTTTGAGGCCATTCTGGCGAATAAGATCCAGAGTCGTGACTTGTAGTTCAATAAAACCCACCGCTACAGCTTCACGAATCTGCACTGGTTTATCGGAAACATCCACCATACTGGCGCGTCCCTGATCATCTGTATGGGTAAGATTCATGAAAGAAATGACCACCGCAGAAGCCTTCAAAAAGCTATCTGTCGGTGGTCGATGGAAAGTGACTTATTGAATCTCAGCGGAGTAAAAAGTCTGCCAATCATCTAGATTGTTCAGGTCCACTGCGCCTGGATTGCAGCCACCATCGTCATTCAGACCTACAGCTGCGAGGATCCCCTTCCGAGTTTCGTCACCGTGGCAGTAACCCAGGATGGACTGATTATGGCGATAGATATTTGCCTGGGTCAAGTTAGCGCCAGGATATGCCTTCACCCAAGCTTCCAACTGAACATAGGTCGGCTTTGTGGCAATGAAGGCCAGAAAATCCGCTTCAGCGATTCCAAGGGCACCCAGCGTCATACCATCGTACCCTTTGCCGCATCCTGGATAATCCGCGTGGAGCTTACCTGAAGCAGCCAAAGAAGCTTTCTGCCATAGGCGTGGCAAATGCAATACGCCGAGAGGACCGGCTGTGCCGGACGAAATAAGAGGAACAATGGAAGACATAGTTATTTTTGATTTGAAGCTATAGCCCGTTGTCGAGCCGACTTCTAGAAACTGCTGAGTGTCCTCTTGAGGTCAAGCCATCTGATTGTCCGAGATTGTTAATTATTGTCACGTCGAGAAATAATCTGGAGGAAACGCAGATTCGTGATGAATCATGAAATGAGGATACCTCTTCTAAAATCCAGTTGCAAAATGCCACGACTCAATCAATAAACGCCCCGCGCGTTTTTGAACGCTCAGGACAGTAAGTGTGTCACACTGGCTCTCCTCTTTACAACAACCCCTATAACCATGATAGCGACCCTATGATCCAAGTGCAAAACCTCCGAAAAGTGTTCGGCAGTAAGGTAGCGGTGGATGATGTTTCATTCACCGTTGAAAAAGGCCAAGTTCTGGGCTTCCTCGGCCCTAACGGCGCAGGCAAATCAACCTCCATGAGAATGGTCACGGGCTACTTCCGCCCGACAGCCGGCAGTATTAAAGTTGGCGGTATTGACATGCTGGAAGAACCCGAATTAGCCAAACGCAGCCTCGGCTACCTCCCAGAAAATGCTCCGCTGTACTCAGACATGACCGTTGCCAGCTTCCTAGGCTTTTGCGCCGAAATGCGCGGCCTCAATGGTGCAGCAAAAGCCAAAGCAATCGACCGCGTGCTGGATCTTTGCTTCCTGCACAAGGTGCGCAACCAGAGCGTGGACACCCTTTCCAAAGGTTACCGTCACCGCACCTGCTTCGCCCAGAGCATCATCCATGACCCTGAAGTTCTCATTTTAGATGAGCCTACAGATGGTCTGGACCCGAACCAGAAGCACGAAATTCGTAATCTGATCAAGCACATGGGTGAAACCAAGGCGATCATCTTCTCCACTCACATTTTGGAAGAAGTCGAAGCTGCCTGCACACGCGCCATGATCATTGATCGCGGTAAAGTCATCGCTGATGGCACCCCAGCTCAGCTCAAGAAACTCGTGCCTGGATGTAACACTCTAGACGAAGTCTTCCGCTCCATCACCCGCTCGGATTTGGAGAAATAAGACGATATCCTTTCACACAACCCTTTTTAACACACTTCACACTCAATCATGAAAAACAGAGATCTGGCCAATACACTGGCCATTTTTAAGCGGGAGTTCCTCTCCTACTTCAATTCTCCGGTGCTTTACGTCATCGTTGTTATCTTCCTCCTCGCGGCCATGGGCTTCGCGTTCTTCTTCGGACGCTTCCTTGACTCGGACAATGCCTCACTCACGCAGGCATTCTTCTTCTGGCATCCGTGGATCTACATCGTGCTGGCCCCCGCAGTTGGCATGCGCATGTGGTCAGAAGAGCATCGTTTGGGCACCTTCGAATTGTTGATGACCATGCCGCTGTCTCCATGGCAGGCAATCATTGGCAAATTCGTCGCCTCGGCTCTCGTCTGGGCTATTGGTCTTGCACTGACCTTTTCCATTGTCATCACGGTGAGCTGGCTTGGCGATCCTGATCCAGGTCCGATCATGACTGGCTACACAGCTAGCTACTTGTATGCCCTCGGCTGCTTAGCAGTAACGAGTGCAGCCAGTGCCTACACACGCAGCCAAGTGGTATGCTTCATCGTATCCGTGGCACTTTGCCTCACTCTGACCCTCATTGGGTTCCCTGGCATTGTGGATACGGTTGTTCGCACCCTTCCTAGTTCTTTCGAAACAGTGATTCGCTTCGTTAGCTACCTGAGCTTCATGGATCACTTTTATGAAATGTCGAAGGGCATTCTCGTCATCCGTGACGTCCTCTACTTCCTCTCAGTCATCGTCATCGCCCTTGTCGTGACCAATATGGGCCTCCGTTCCAAGCGCGCCTAATCTCACTGAACTCCACTTACACTCTCTCTGAGACACTTTTATGAATCTGAATAGCAAACAAGGCACTGCAGGCATCACGGCACTGCTAGTCATCGCCATCGTCGTGGCCGTGAATTTTCTGGTCGGTGGCCTGGGCTTCCTCAATGCCCGCATCGACCTCACTGAGGATCGGCTTTACACCCTTTCCAATGGCACGCGCAATATCTTGAACGGTCTGAATCAAGACGAGCCTGTAACCATCAGGTATTACGTTTCTACGGAAGATCGCGTCATGCCACCCGTGCTGAAATCACACGCCCGCACTGTGCAGGATTTACTTTTGGAATTCCAGAAGGCATCCAGTGGCAAAGTCATCCTGGAAAAACTCGCTCCAAATCCAAACTCGGAAGACGAGGATAAGGCCCGTGAAGACGACCTTCAAGGCATGACCGTAAACCAGGAAGGTGATAACATCTACCTCGGCATGGCCATCCAGTCCGCAGGTAAAAAGGAAGTACTGCCTTTCTTGAACCCCAATGAGGAAACCGCTCTCGAATACAACATCTCCCGCGCCATCCAGAAGGTCTCCAAGACCAGCAAGACTGTCGTAGGCGTGATGAGTGCGATGCCAATCATGGGCTCACCGATGTATCCTTACCAACGTCAAAAGGGTCAGGAGCCATGGATTCTAGTCCAGCGCCTGCGCATGGACTATGAGGTCCGCGACATCCCGATTGGTTCAGCTAGCATCGACTCTGATGTTAATGTGCTGGTCGTCGTGCATCCTGGCGATATCACTGAAGGCGCAGAATACGCGATTGATCAGTATTTGCTCAAAGGTGGTAAAGTGATCGCGCTTGTCGATCCGCAAAGCTGGATCGCCCAAGCTTACAGTGGCCAGCCAAATCCGATGACCGGTCAGCCAGGCAGCCAGATTAATCCTTCATCAGATTTACCCAACCTCTTCAAGAGTTGGGGCATTGCCTACAACAAGACGAGCGTCGTCGCCGACGTGAACTACAAGAGCGTAATGCAAGGTCGTCAAAACCCAACTGCACTGCGCCTGCCGAAAGATGCACTGAACAAGGCTGACCGTGTCACAGCCGACCTCCAGTCCATGCTCATGATGGGAGCCGGTTCTTTCGATCTTCAAAAGAAAGATGGCATCGAATACACCACACTTGTGACCTCTTCTGAAGCTAGCGAAATGATCGACAACACGGCTGCTGAAAAACTGCGTAGCCAGAATCTGGAGAACTTCACCCCAAGTGGGAAGAAGCAACTACTTGCGGTCCGCCTCAGTGGTAAGTTCAAGACCGCCTTCCCATCAGGCAAACCCAAGGGTCCTGCAGCGCCAAAAGAAGGTGGCGGTGCCCAGGAAGATGCCAATGCACCCAAATCTGCCGAGGCACCAGCAGCCGCAGCACCTGTGACAGTAACAACTCCAGCTATCTCAGTAACGCCTGCTCCAGCCACGGCGCCGACGGCAACAACCCCTGCCGTATCAGTAACGCCAGCCACAGCACCGGCAACAGCTACTAACGAAGCGCCTAAAGATGCGGCACCTGCTGCGCCGACTGATGGCACCATTGTCGAATCCTCCAATACTGAAGGTTCCGTCATTCTCTTCGCCGATGCTGACATGATGTATGACGCCTTCTGCGTACAGCAGGACCCAATGACAGGTGGACTCGTCGCGACGAATTCTAATCTTCCGCTGATCCTCAATTCAGTAGAAATCCTCAGCGGCGGCGGTGATCTCTTGCAGGTCCGCAGCCGTGCTTCCACTCAACGCCCCTTCACCAAAATGGATGAATTGCGCGAAGATGTGGAAAAAGACTTCCGTCCCATCTTAGCCCAAAAGCAGGCTGAAATGGACAAAATCGCCCAGGAGATGGGGCCGTTACGCGTGAAAAACGGTCAGCTTGCCGATCCTAATCAGATCAAAAAGCTTGAAGAACTCATGAAGAAGCAGACATCCATCAACAAGGACATCCGCAATATCAAAAAGGATCAGAGTAAGGACATCGATAAAACCCAGTCCATCATCACCATTCTGAACGTCTTTGGAGTGCCACTCCTTGTCATTACGGTCGGCTTAATGCTGGCCATCCGCCGCCGCGTCGCTACAGCAGCAATCTAATTCATTTTTTAACACTCTTTCTCCATTCCATTCATGAAGAAAATCCTTCTCCTTCTCATCGTCCTCGGTGGGGTGATCGGCACGGCCCTCTATTACCAAGAGCAGCAAAATGCCAACCTGAACACAGCGTCCAACCGTGGCGCTAAAATACGTGAACGCCTGCTGCCCGATCTCGATATCTCAGCAGTGCGCAAGTTTAAAGTTCAGGATGACAAATCCTCAGTAAACATTGCTGTTAGCGATTATCTCAAGAGCGCAACCGTTGCTGAACGTGGCGGCTATCCAGCATCCCTCGACAAGCTCGCAACTGTTCTCTCCGAATTGCGCGAGCAAACCATCGCCAGCAAACAGCCGCTTGGCAAAGGTGCTTGGGCTAAAAATAAGCTCAAAGCTCCAGGTGATGGCGCTGAAGGCATCGGCACACAGGTCGAAATGATCGGCGCAGCTGACAAACCTCTAGGCACTTTGGTGCTTGGCCAAAATATCGATATTGCTGGAGGTAAAACCAGCACTCCGATGATGGGCGGCAACCAACGCTTTGTGCGCATCCCCGACGATGGTGAAACCATCTGGGTCGTCAGCAATACCTTCACCGAGCTTGAAGCCAAGCCTGAAAACTGGTTGGATAAAGCGTTCATTGACGTGCAGAAAATCAAAGAGATCACCGTCACCGCTCCAAAGGCTGATGATTCATGGGCCGTCAATCGCGCTGATGAAAACGCCACTGACTTCACGATGGTCAAACCTAACGCTGGCGAGACTCTGGATACCAGTAAGCTCCCTGCTAGCAGCATCCTTTCCAGCCCCACTTTCAACGACGTAAGCGGCAAAGACAAGGCGGCTGAATTGCTCAAAGATGCTAACAAGGTAAAGATCACCACCTTTGACGGCTTCAGCTATGACGTGCAGGTAGCTAAGCAATCCAAGGATGGCTCTGACAAATACTACGTCAGCGTCGCTGTGACAGCCGAAATCCCAAAGGTACGTGCGCCAGTCAAAGACGAAAAAGAAGAAGATAAAAAGAAGAAGGATGAAGAATTTGCTACGGCTATAAAGGCTCAGGAAGATAAACTAGCCAAAGAGCAGAAGTTCGCTGGTTGGGTCTTTGAAGTCTCTGAATACACGATCAACAATCTCCTCAAAAAACGCAGCGAGATTGTGAAGCTCGACGTCCCGCCTGCAACAGATGCTCCGGCAGCACCGGGCGCATCCCCTGCCCCAGCGGTGCCTAGCAGTGCTCCAGCGAAACCAGAGATCAGCACATCTGCGCCAATCAGTGTGACCACTCCACCGGTCTCAGTTCCTGCTCTTCCAAAGGCTGACATCAAGCCAGCTCCTGCTGCTGACGCAAATCCTGCGGCACCTGAGAAGAAATAGCACGCAGCTCCAAAACAGTGTAAGAGGCCAATGGTTCACTTTGAGCCGTTGGCCTTTTTATTTGTGCCCGATCAATGAGCCGATAGACGAGCCTGCTCAATGAACTCACGAACCAGAGCCAAGTCTTTGATTCCCGGAGCAGACTCCACCCCACTGGCCACATCCACAGCTGCCGGATGTGTCGCTCTGATAGCTTCAGCGATATTGAGTGGAGTCAATCCGCCTGAAAGTATAAGTCGTTTGTCGGGAAACATGTCTTGTGCGATCACAGCCAGATCCCAAGGGAAAGTCTCCCCAGCACCACCATAGAGGCCAGGATTGTAAGCATCGAGAAGGATGGTTTCACAAGGATAACGTCCGATCTGGGAAAGCGAGTCACGATCTCGGACTTGCAATGCTTTGATAACGTGGCATCCACGCTCCTGGAGTGCAGATACGTCCTCAGGTGATTCATCTCCGTGTAATTGTAGGATATGCACCAAATGCTGATCAATAATCGTGTCAATTGTCGTGGCATCAGGATTTACCATGACTGCTACGAGAGTGGTCTGATCACGCATTGAGGGCAACCAAACAGCGGCCTGATCGATCGGCAGGTAGCGTTTAGATTTTGGCCAAAAATTAATGCCCAGAGCATCAGCGCCAAGCGAAATGATGTCACGCGCCTGCTGCTCTTGAGTGATGCCACAAATTTTAACAGCTACGTTTTTTTGATCAGTGAACATGGGGAAGAATCAGTTGTTGAGGCAGCGCTTTCATTTCTGGATGAGCAGGCAAGTCAGGCCGCTTTTCAGGCAATAGGCCTGATGTTAGAGTTAAAAGCGCATCCAACTTCGGTGGATAACTAAGGCAGCCACGAAGGCGCACATCTCGCTTGAGAGACTGCATTGCACCCGAATCCTCGCCGCGCGCGATGAAGATGACCGGTGGAGCCGTATGACTGCCGCGATGAACCAGAGGATAAGAATACGCAATCAATCTGTCCAAAAGCAGTCCTCCAAGATCTGGCAAAGGCAAAGCTAGGATCAGTAAGTCGTATCGGCGTGAGAGTGCCATTTCAAAGGCTCGCTCACCTGTCTGGCAATCGTCCACCTCACAGTGACGGAAGGACATCAGAGCTTCCCGAATCACACGCCGGTAAGGAAGACTTTCCTCGACCAAGAGGACGCGGGAGAGAGGATTGTCGGTAGAAGAGGTCAAAATGGGCTGGCATCTGCCAGTAAGAAGGGTAGATTAATGCCTGTTTTTAGATTTATAATCAAGAGGCATCAATCATGCTGAGAATGAACTTCCTGTATGGACCTGGTCCAGCAGCACTTAATTCTCAACTTATCCCAACCCTTTCTGCACTATGACCGAACTGATTTCCAAAGGAGGCCCACTTGTCTGGCTTCTAATGGCCTGCTTAGGCTTCTCCGTCGCTATTTTCTTTGAGAGACTGTCCTATTATCATCGTGCAAGCATGAACATCGGGGAGTTCCTAGCCGGACTAGCCTCCCTCATCCGCCGCAAAAACTACGCTGAAGCCCTTCAGGAATGTGTGGCCACACGGGTGCCAGCGGGTCGCGTTATTCATGCAGCTCTTTTGCGTCACCACGCCCCACGTGAGCAACTCAAGGAAATTGTCCAGGAAGCAGGCCAGCTTGAAGTGCCTCGTTTGGAACGTTATCTGGCTATTTTGAATGCCATCGCCCATGCAGGACCACTTATTGGCCTACTCGGGACCGTCATTGGTCTGCTGGATAGCTTCACCAATCTCTCGTCTGCGAATGGCATGACGACGCCTGCTGAAGTGGCCCGTGGCGTTTATGAAAGCCTTATCACTTCGGCTCTAGGACTCGCCGTCGCAATTCCCTCCTACCTTTTCTTTGCGTTTCTGAGTGCACGCGCCCGCTCGATCATGCATGACCTAGAGCGTGCGGGTGTGGAAATCGTCAACATGATCGAGGATGCCAAGACCACCGACAACA
>JAPLUM010000644.1 GCA_026397605.1 Verrucomicrobiota bacterium
CGTTAAGCTTGCTAAGACCTTCCATTTCAGCGGTCAAATTTTGCAATTCCAAGTCAGCCTGGAGTAGCGCCTGCTCGCGTGAGACAACCATGGATTCTTCACTTGTCTGAACCACTGCGCCAGGTGTTAAAGAATTACTGCCAGATGACATCCAATCACCAACAATTCCGGCTTTCTTTTTGGCTTCCTGCATTTTAAGCCGAGCCTGATCACGGAGCTGTTCTTGCTCCATGATCTGCTGGCCGATAGTCTCCAGAGCCAGTTTCTTTTGACTCGATTCCACCTCAGTTCTCTGGGTCATGTAACTAGCGGCGACCGCATTGGCAATCTCCACCGCCGTATTTGGATCCTGGTCGTAATACTCAATCACTACAAAGTCAGATCTCACGCTGGATTGAGTGTCTAGGTTGCCTTTCAGCTTACCTAGAGCAGCCTGACGATTAGGCAGAGTCCAGCGTTTCTGGAGGTCTAGCTTTTCCACCACAGGATAAAGCGTCTCGGGCTTGGTGATGGCTTCAAATTCATTTTTGATGACCACATCACTCGGTGCCATCATGTCATCATTTCTATTACCGAACACATTCACCTTATTCGTCATGCGCTCGATCTTCATTTCCACACGTCCACGGTATTTTCGCGGCATGATGTATGTAATAATGGCCGCCGTGGCGAAGACTAAAAGAAAAGCCAGGAAGATGAGGCCAAATCGATTTCTGATCACCTGCCAGGAATCCATCGCCTGACGTTGAATATCTGTTCCGGAATCGTTCATAGCGGGTTTAAATATCTGGAGATGTTAAAGATTTTACCCTTTATAAATAACCAGCGGCTGCTAAAGCAAACCGCCGGCAGAAAAATTCGATGAATTAGAATGAAGCCGTGAGGCCCAAAGAAACATTGTTTCGTTGAAACTCACGCACCTCTGTATCAGACATAAGTGTGCTGTAATTATACGAGGCATCCACTGTGAGGTTTTCAAGAATGCGGTAATTGACGCCTGCCGAGAGCAACAAGGTATGTTCTGTGACATCCGGCAAGACCGTACCACCATCAAAATCACTGAAGGCATATTGAACACCTGCATTCACACCAAGCTTTTTGGTGATCTGATGATTAACATTCACGCCTGTGCGGACCGAATGACGGCTTTCATAGTTCCCCAATTCAGCGCCATCGTAGCCCATGGATCCGAACCAGCGTGCTTGCGTCTGGCGGGCGACGGCGTAGTTAAGAGCAACTTCAGCATAAGGGGCCGTATTGCTAACTAGGTCAGACTTGAAGAACTCTGCACCTGCACGGAAAGATCCGGTCATGCGCTCACTCCATGCGTGATCCACACCAGCCAGAACGAACTGAGAGCTGAAATCTCTATTGGCGGCATTACTAAAGCGTGTGGTGCGATAACGATACTCTGCCGTTAAGCTAGTTCTTTTAGTGAGCGCATAGCTAAACTGCTGAGCGACGAGGTGCGAAAGGCGATCTTCTGCGGCAGAGACGATTTCATCTTCATAGCGAATGCCATCCACAGTGTAGGAAGTAGTGGTCGAAAAGCGCTGTGACCAAGCATAACTTACGTTGAAGTTATTAAAACCATACAGATACTGCCCGTTGAAAAGTGTTGTGGTGCCGCCCAGAGCGATGTTTGGCTGCGCTTCGTAGGTGACATAAAAATTGTCACTGAACTTCAAACGCTGGGACATCTGATGAGAAATGTTAAACGCTACACGGGCATTGTAAAAGGTACTATCGTAGCGCTCGATATCATCCAAATATTGAATGGCTCCAAGATCAATAGCAGCACTCCAAGGGGTGGTCTGATCTGCCTCCGTAAAGGTGGCACCAACACCACCCTGCAGATACATGGATTCAAAACTTTCAAGTCCTGGCTGACTGTATTGCAAATTATCATAGCCGCCACGTCCAGTTACAGTCCAAGTGAGAGGTTCATCGGTGAGGAAATCCCCAGAGTAATTCTGAATGGCTACCAAGCCCTGAGCATCTGATTGGACGGCAGACAAGAGTAGGCAAGCAGCACTAGAAAGGAAATGGCGTAAATTCATGGCTTCAAAAATTCTGATTGTGGATAAACCGCAGGCTAGCCTCAACTATCAAGGATAGTACGGGTGACTCTGCGTCGGAGAAATGCAGTCCTTATCGCATTTACGGGGATTCGGATCACGAGGGATGAAACCGCCCGCAGGTGGTTGCACTAGATAGATTCCACGGATTGATGAAGGGATTGGATTGAAATCTTCCTCCTCAGCAGGGGGTGCAATGACAGGCAGTGGATTTTTAACATCTTTACCCGAAGCCGTTACGGCTGTCATTTGGCCGGAGTTCGGGGCGACTGCACCCGGAGAAACCGATGTGGCACAATCCATAATCACACCAGACATTTTAGGTGCTACAGAAATTGCTGTCTGCACGATTTGATTCACCAACGCAGCATCAGCATTCGAAGCCGTGATGGCCGCTTTGATAATCTCGCAAGAACACGCTTCATTGATGACTAAAGCATCTTCAACAACCATGAGGACTTTGCTTGGATCTTTTTGCACAGCAGAAGCAACGTCTCGTGAGATGTCATCACAAGCTCCTGATTGAGCCTTTACCTTTGAGGCAGAAGCGAAAGCAGCAAGACCTGCAAGGCAGAAGCCAAGGCGGAATGTGTTTGATAATTTCATGGCAGCGGAAGTTGATTTATTGCGAACTGATATCTCTAACTGGAGCGGGTAGTGGGAATCGAACCCACATGGCCAGCTTGGAAGGCTGGAACTTTACCACTAAGCTATACCCGCAGTTAAAACTATAATAACACGCAATATCTCACACTGGCAAGATATTTTTTAGAATTAGCACAATAACTTTAAATTTCATAAAGGTTGATCACTCTTCCTTTTTGACGTTTTAGGTTGGTTGTCCCTCCTCAATTCCGAAGCAATAGCACCTAGTTACTATCTGGCAACTAGTGAATTGTGCGGCGCTTAAATCTCTTTCGTTCCAAAAGAAATCATCATAAAAGCAAATCGCAGAAATCATAAATTGTGATAAAAATTTATAAATTGAGGAAACTTGTTGACGAACTCTTCAAAATTTCGTTTTAAAGACTTGTCATCGTCTGAATAATTGCACCGTGAAATTGTCAGACAACCCGTGTGAAAATTGGCAGAATAGCTGCTTTGAAAAAAATAGAGCGAATAGCTGTCGTTTTATGCTATTGTGCCGATCCCCTCTTTTTATCGGGGATTAAAGAAAAGCAAAACTGCATCGTATATCATTTGTAATGTCTAATATGGAACTCGACGGAGGTATTAAAATCTACCTGCGGGAAATCGGCAAAACGGATTTGCTGACTCCCGATCAGGAAGTGGATCTCGCTGAGCGCATCAAGCGCGGCGATCCAGAAGCGCGCTCGCACATGATCCGCGCCAATCTTCGCTTGGTGGTCAAGATCGCCCAAGATTACGCCAATTATGGTTTGCCACTTCTGGATTTGATTTCAGAAGGTAATATTGGCCTCATGAAGGCCGTGGAGCGCTTCGATCCCAATAAAGGTGGCAAACTCTCCACTTACGCCGCCTGGTGGATCAAGCAGTCCATCAAGCGCGCTCTAGCCAATCAATCCAAGACGATTCGTCTGCCTGTCCACATGGTGGATAAGATAAGCAAGATGCGTCGCGTAGCCATGGCCATGTCTGAAGAACTCGGACGTGAACCAACTGACGACGAACTCTCTGAGGAAATCGGCATTGATCGCGCTAAGCTCAGCCAGCTGAAAGTCGCCTCCATGCGCCCAGCTTCTCTGGATGCGCCGATCAGCGATGACGACAGCACTGAGTTTGGTGAAATCGTCGGCGATGAAAATGCGCAGACACCTTTTGATCTCCTCAGCCACAAGAACATGCACAGCCAGCTTGATGGCTTGCTGACCGTTCTGGATGAGCGTGAGCGCAAGATCATTGATGCGCGCTTTGGCCTTGCAGGTCAAAAACCACGAACCTTGGAAGAAGTGGGTCAGGAGTTCGGCGTCACGCGTGAGCGTATTCGTCAGCTACAAAACATCGCTCTTCGGAAGCTGCGTCGTGCGCTTCAGAAGAAAGAGGATCCGATTCCAAAGGCTCTTCGCAATGCTGGTGCCAAAAAGAAAAAGAAGGCTGCCGCGTTGGAATAGCCGTCTCTTATCTCTCTTTAGAATCAGGCAGGTCTCACCGACCTGCCTTTTTCATGCTCCCATTCAGCAGGCGTATTGCAGTTAGAGAATAGGATCTCCTGCTCAGCTACAATGATCTCCATGAGTCCTTGCTGGTTGGCTTTGGCCAAGAGCTTTTGCAGGCTTAGCTCATTCGCTGTTAGGCTTTGCTCCATAATGGGCAGCATGGCTGGGATATACAGCGCCGCCAGGGGTTCCAACCCTGCCGCCGTGGAAAAGCAGCGACCTTGCAGAAAGCTCTGGTTTGTTAAAACCTCGGACTGCAACCATGCGGTGGTCATGCGTGGCATATCGACGGCCAGAACGAGCAAGGGGAGATCTACTTCCTTTAATACACACTGGAGGATGCCAAGCGGACCTAATGCAAAGTTCGGTGGATCAAAGAACCATTCCACCTCCGAGCGCGCGACGTCAAAATCGGCACGCTGCTCCTCGCGACATGAAAGCAGCAGCCGCTGTGGTTTCAGTGCTTTGAGTTTGTCTAGCTGACAACGCCATAACGGTTCACCCTGCCATTCTAAAAAGCCTTTATCTTGGCCCATGCGCTGAGATCTGCCTCCTGCGAGGAGTAACGCGGCAAAAGGAGGCGTGCTCATGCTTGAGGAAGATTAGCAAACGGGCGTTCTCAGTGGGTTCTCTTCAAAATGAGCGGTCAAATTCTCCACGACAAGCTGGGCCATCGCATGCCTCGTCTCATGAGTGGCACTGCCGACATGGGGCAGGAGCACGACACGATCTGAAGCGATCAATTCAGCCGGCACATACGGCTCGTTTTCATAAACATCTAGGCCCGCACCGCGAATGCTACCAGCTTTCAATGCCGCCACCAAAGCTGTTTCATCCACCACGGAACCACGAGCAATGTTGATCAGCGTGCCATCTTTCCCCAGTGCGGTTAGAACCTCTGCATTGATGAGATGCTTCGTGCTGCTGCCGCCAGGACAGGCAACGATTAAAAAATCGGATCTCTCAGCCAGCTCCTCAAGCTTGTTAAAATAATCATAGTCCACCGCCTGAGGCTGCCTACCAAAGTAAGCAATCTTTAACCCATGAGCGATTAAGCGCTGTGCAATCGCCTTGCCGATGCGGCCAAGGCCGACAATACCAGCTGTTTTTCCACGCAGTGCATGGGCCAATGGAAAAGCGCCCTGCGGCCAAGAACTGGCGCGAGTGAAACGCTCAGCGGCGGCAAGATTCCGGCTCGTCATCAACACCAGCGCCGTGGCAATGTCAGCTACATCTTCGGTGAGTACATCCGGCGTATTCGTCACACGGATGCCGCGCTGCTGACAGCGACTAATCGGCACGCCATCATAGCCAACCCCGAAGACACTGATGATTTCTAAGTTAGGCAAGCTAGTGAGCAAAGCCTCAGAGACCGCAAATCCACCTGGCACAACCATGCCACGAATCTTTGATGAGGGCTCCTGGGCCAACTCATGCGCCGCTTCAAGCGGCCCCGTTAAAAAAGGTGGCAGTGAGACGGGGAGATAGATGGTGGGCATGTCTAAGAAACGTCTATTTTCCAGCTTTCACTCTCATCCGGTGCTTTCTCACCATGCCCATTTCCTTGAGCTTTCGCTGAAGACTGCGGCGGCTCATGTTGAGCAGTTCAGCGGCCTCACTGCGATTGTTGCCACTGCGTTCCAGCGCTTCGAGAATGAGCTGCTTCTCTGCCTGATGGATGTCTAGAGGCGCTTTGCTGATGGCTTCGTCATTGGATTGTGCTTTCCCCGGCACACGCCAGCCGAGGCCGCCAGGTTGAGACAGATACGCCGGCAAATGCTTGGCCATGATGCGACCGCTATTGCTCATCACCACACCATGCTCGATGGCTGCGCGCAGCTCACGCACATTTCCCGGCCAATCGTAATTCATAAGCGGAGCCAGAGCATCTTCTCCCAGTGCTTTGAAAGCTTTGCCATTGGCAGCGGACAGCTCTTTGAGAAAATGATCCACCAGCACAGGGATGTCACCTTTGCGCGTCCGCAAAGGCGGCATGTGAATGGTCACGACCCGCAGTCGCCA
>JAPLUM010000330.1 GCA_026397605.1 Verrucomicrobiota bacterium
GTTCGGCGGCGGCGAGGTCGTGTTGCTCGCTGATGTCGCGGGCGAGGTTGAAAAGTTTCGCGCCGCCTTTGGGTTTCTTGCCCGGCTTTTCGTCGTCGCCGGGGTCGTCGGAGGCCTTGACGAGTTTCCAATCGCCGACGCGCACGGCCATCTGCTCGCCCATGCGCCAGTAGAGCGAGTCGTGCGGTGCGGCAGTGTTTTCGCCGGTGAGGAAAGGCAGCAGGTTCACACCGTCGAGCTGCCACTCGGGTTTCACCTCAACTCCGGCAGCGGCGAGCGCGGTGGGGAGTAGGTCGAGCTGGATGATGGGGCGGTCGTCCACTTTGCCGGCAGGGAAACGGCCTTTCCATTGCGCGAGGAACGGCACGCGGATGCCGCCTTCCCACGTCTGCATCTTGTAACCGCGCAGGGGCTTGTTCATCGAGCTGGTGGTGCTGGTCGGGCCGCCGTTGTCGCTGAGGAAGAAGATGACCGTGTTTTCCTCGAGGCGATGCTCACGGAGTTTCGCCAGCACTTTGCCCACGGCGTCGTCGAGCGCGGTGAGCATGGCGGTGAAGGTGTGGCGCTTCTCGTCCGTGATCCCGGTCATACGGTCGAGATACGCCTTCGTGGATTCCATCGGCGTGTGGACGGCGTTGAACGGCAGATAGACGAACCACGGCTCCGCCTTGTGCCGCTCGATGAAGGCGCAGGCTTCATTGCCAAACGTCTCGGTCGTGTGCTCGACGCTCGGCAGCGGTGTGGTGCCGCGCGTGATGGGATCGCGCTTGCCCTCGCGCACATCGAGGTAGGTGTGGGCGGCACCGAGAAAGCCGACGAACTCGTCAAAGCCGCGCTGCGTCGGGTGCTGCTCCGGCTCAAAGCCGAGGTGCCATTTGCCAAACATGCCGGTCGCATAGCCCGCCGACTTCAGGTGCTGCGCGAAGGTGGTTTCCTTCGGCCACAGTGCCTGCAGGCCCTGGCGGGTCATCTCCACACCGGGATTATACTCGCGCCCAAACCGCTGCTGATAGCGCCCGGCCATCAGCCCCGAACGCGTGGGCGAACACACGGGGCCGCTGACGTAGCCGCTGGTGAAGCGGATGCCATTCGCCGCGAGGCTATCAATGTGCGGCGTGGATATTTGCGTGTTGCCCTGGCAGCCGAGTTCGCCGTAGCCGAGGTCGTCGGCGAGGATGATGAGCACATTCGGCTGCGTGCCAAAGGAATGGCCGCAAAGGAGCGCAAGGAACACAAAGAGGGTGACGAGGTGTTTCATGGTTGTTTCAAGGGCGTGCTATTCGCTGCAACGCCCGAAAGCGGCTCGTCGAGCACGCTTTGCCACGCGATGGTTTGCAGCAGGTGATTGAGTTCCTTCGATGCGGGCGTCTTGTCTTCAAAGCATGCCAGTCCCACAGGCGAGCGGCGGTAGATGCAGGCGAATTGGCAATAAGCAGCGAGCTGGTGAATCGTAGCTTTGCCGTGGCCGATCTGATCACGGAAGAGGTCGGATTGCTTTGCGATGCCAGGAACTTTCCCGGCGATGACTTGCTCTCTCAGTCGCAGCACAGCTTCGCCGACGGGGACGAGGTAGGCGATGGGCTTGCCGTGCTTTGCATTGATGGCGCGAAGCTGGGTGCGGATCGTTTCGCGATACGGATCATACACCGCCCGCAGGTCGGCGACGGTCTTCGCATCACGGTCTTCATTGCGGGCGACTTTCGCGGGTGCAGCCAGTCCATCCCACGGATACCACGACACTTGCACGAGTGCTCGCAGCGCCGGATTCTTCTCCAGACCGAGGCTAACGAACTTCTCGATGGCCTCGTCCGGCACGACCCAGTTGGGCGACATCGTCAGCACATTCACACCACCGGCCCGCAGCGTGGTTTTGGCGATGTTTTTCTCGTCTGGCAGCTCCCAGTGCTGCATGACTCGCGAGCCGCCGATCATCTGCTTCGCCACGGTTTGATGCCCGTCGATCTGTGCAGCCTTGGCGACTTGCTCGATGAAAGGAATGAGCGGGATGTGAAAGCTGTGGCCGGTGTAGAGCACACGCTGACCTGCAAGTGCTTCGGCAGGCTTGTCATCGGCAATGACGTGATGGGCAAGGACCACGAATGCCATAAGACACGCATAAGCGGTTCGCAGAAGGTCGCGTCGGATGAAGTGTTGGAGTGGGTTCATGGTTGGTAGGATGTTGAGGTGAACCACAGAGGCACGATGGACACTGAGTTTTGATTTTCCATTCTTCATCTCTCTGTGTTCCTCGTGTCTCTGTGGTTAAAAAGATCTTTCCCGTTTCAATAGCGATAACGAAACTCCGCCGAGCCGAGCAGGATCTGGCAAAAGACGGTCCACGCGAGGTCGCTGTCATGCTCGGCACCTTCTTTGATGGGGAGTTTGGGATAGTCGGCGAGGAAGGCGGTGGTCTTGGTCAGCTCATCGGTAGTGGGCGGACGTGCGAGTGTGTATTCAAAAGCGAGGCGGATGCGGTCGGTGTCGGATGACGCGGCTTTGATGCGACGGGCGAGGAGCTTGGCGCACTCGATGGCAAAGGGGCTGTTCATCAGGAAGAGCGACTGCGTGGGCACCGTGGTCACGGCGCGTTTGCCGACGACTTCCTCGGGCGCGGCACCGTCGAAGGTGGCGCGAATCTCAGTGTTGCCGCCGCGAATGCTGGGGAGATAGACGCTGCGGAAACGGTAGTCGCGGGTGAGCAGGCCGCGCGCGTGGACGTGGCCGCAGTTGTCGCTCATGCACTTTGCGTCGGGCGTGATTTTGTCGGCTTCGAGCAGATGCGTCTTGGTCAGCACGATGGGATTAAACAGGCCCTTCTGCTTGTAGAACTCGATCTCATTGGCCGTCTGAAGCACGGGCGACCCGGCAGGCGGCGCGAGGTCGAGTCCGCCGCCGACATGCAGCATGGCATCACGCAGCGCCTCGGAGTCGAGCCGCACGCGGTTCGCACGCCAGAGCAGGCGATTCGCGGGATCGATCTCATACGCGGAGGCATCGTGTGAACTGCTGAGGCGATACATGCGGCTCAACATGATCTCGCGGATGAGTTGCTTCACTGACCAGCCGTTTTGCATGAATCGCTGCGCCAGGAAATCGAGCAGCTCGGGATGGCTCGGTGGCTGGCCGGTCTTGCCAAAGTCATCCACACTCTCGACGATGCCCGCGCCGATGAGATGCAACCAGACACGGTTCACCATCACACGAGCGGTGAGAGGATGCTCGGGAGAGGTGAGCCAGCGGGCGAGCTCGAGGCGACCGCTTTGGCCGCGAGTGATGTTCAGCGTGCCTTCATCCTTCGTGAGCACCGCAGGCACACCACGCGGCACGATGGCTCCGGGGCGATCCACTTCACCCCGAATGAGCACTGCGGTGTCGGCGGGCTTTCGCTCATCACGCACGGCCATTGCTTTGCCCGCGAGGCTGGCGTGATCTTGTTTGTTCAGCGATTCAAAGCGGGCGAGAGCCTCCTCCTGCTTCGTGTTTGCGGTGGCAACATCCGTCTTCAGCTTGGCGACCTCATCAGCGGCTTTTGTATTGCCCGGAGCGGTTGCCAGTTCCGTCTCCGCCTTGCCGAGCAGCATCTCCGCATCGCGTAAATCGAGCGAGAACTGCGTGGCCTGATACTCGGCGAGCACAAAGGCATCTCGCTGTGCCTCCGTCATCGTGTCTGGCATACCTGCGAGAGCTTGCAGGCGTGTCACGGGCAGGTCGCGTTTGCGCAGACGCTTCACGCCAGCCATCGGCTCGGTGCTCGTGAAGATTCCCGCGAGCGCGTAGTAGTCCTCCGTGCGGATGGGATCAAATTTGTGATCGTGACAGCGTGCGCAGGCGATGGAAAGGCCGAGCACGGCACGGCTCGTGCAGTCGATCTGCTCATCCACGATGTCCATCTTGTAAATCTGCGGCTTGAGCGACTGGAGATCCTTTTGCCCGATGGCGAGGAAGCCGGTGGCGATGAGCTGTTCATTGCGCTGCGCATCATTCGAAGCGGGCAGGAGGTCGCCTGCGAGTTGTTCTTGGAGGAACCGGTCGTAGGGCTTGTCAGCGTTGAACGCGGCGATGACGTAGTCGCGGTGACGCCACGCGACGGGATAGGGGAGATTCCAGTTTGATCCTGTGGACTCCGCAAAGCGCGCGATGTCGAGCCAGTGGCGCCCCCAGCGTTCACCGAAGTGCGCGGACTTGAGCAGGCGATCCACCAGATTGCGGAAGGCGGATTGCGGATCGCGGATTGAGTCAGCTACGAACGCCTCCACTTCCTCCGGCGATGGCGACAAGCCAATGAGATCTAGCGAAGCGCGGCGAATCAGCGTGCGCGCATCGGCATCGTTCAACGGGTGCAGCTTCTCCTTTTCCAGACGCGCCAGGACGAACCGATCAATGTCCGACGCCGGCCACTTCGCGTCCTGCACGGCTGGCACCGGCGGTTTCGCGACAGGCTGAAAGGCCCAAAACTTCCGGCCTTCATCGAGATCAATCTTCTTCGATGCCGACGCCACCTTGCCATCGCGCGGATCAGGCGCGCCCATCTTCACCCATTGCTCCAGCGTGGCGATTTCGCCGTCGGGCAACTTCTCCTTCGGCGGCATCGCGAGATCTTTGTCTTTGTGCCGCACCGCCTCGATGAGCAGACTCTTGTCGGGATTGCCCGGCACCAGCGCCGGCCCGCTGTCGCCGCCCGTCTGCCAGCCCACACGTTGATCGAGCGACAGCCCTCCCTTCTGCTTCTTCTCGGCGGAATGACATTCGTAGCAACGCTTGATGAGCAGCGGCCGCACTTTGGACTCGAAGAACTCCACGCCCGCATCGGCGGCGCGGGTTTGCGAGGCGGTGAGCGCGAGTGCGGTGATGAGAAGTGATCGGTGAATCATGGCGGTGGGCGTTGCGTTCAGCGGGGAAATGGCGGCGGCGCGGAGACGTTTTCGAGCACGACATCATCCACGTATAATGCCAGCGGCCCGCTCACGGGACTCGTGTGGACTGAGATGGAACGCACCGTCGCATCACTCGAAGGCGGAGCACCGGCGGCGGATTTCATTTCACTGAACGCCACGCTCCACTCCACCCAGCGATCATGCGCCTCGGGTTTCAGCTCTGCTTTGAACGCACGCTCGACGCCGAAGACGTAGAGGAAGATCTCGATGCCCTCAATGCCTGACGCGGCCCAGTAACGAAACTTCAAGTGCGTGGCATCCGTCGCCACGCATTGCGGTCGCAGGCTGGTGGCGAGCACGAGCTGGCCGCCATGCCGACGCACCACTTCGCCGAGTTCCCCGGCGAGGCATTGACCATGCTCCTGTGGATTCTTCACCACACGACCACAACGCAGCAGCGGCCAGCTCACCGGTGTTTCGAAATCTAGCGCCAGCGTGTGCTCATCGCGCCAGCGTGGCGGCACGACTGGCGGCAGTGGCTCCAGCTCCAGCGACTTCGCGCCCAGCTTCACTCTTTCCTCCGCGCTCACCACGATGCTGTCCGCCATCGCCGCGCGGTTCACCCGCACCGCGCCCTTCTGCACCGCGAGTTCGCGATTCGCCGGGTCCGCATTCAAAGTGAACCGCGTGCCGAGCACCACCGCCTCTGCGCCTTGCGAGAACAACCGCATTGGCCTTCCCTCTGGCTGCGGCGAGACTTCCGCACTCAGTGAGCCGGTCTGCAAACGAAGCTGCTTCCCATCGCGATGAAGCAACACTTCGAGCCGAGTCGATGGCGCGAGTTCCAGCCGCGTTTCCTCCTCGGGATACGACACCACGA
>JAPLUM010000054.1 GCA_026397605.1 Verrucomicrobiota bacterium
CTGCGCAGATACCAAGATCATTCCATCATGGAGAGTGGGCGACCGTTCAGGCCAGACCGCTTTTACCTTTTGTGCTGAACTCTCTAAGAGATTCAGCGGAAAGCTTCAAATCAGCACGGATGGACATCCCGCCTATCAATGGGCCATCGGATCAAACTTTGATGACGTTGATTATGCTCGTCTCGTCAAAATCTACGGTAAAGACTCAAATGGCTTTGATACCGTGATCGGATGCCGCAAGGAAGCCGTGAAGGGAACGCCTGATTTTGACCTTGTGAGTACAAGCTACGTAGAGCGTTCAAACCTCACTCTTCGCATGGGAAACCGCCGTTTTACTCGTTTGACCAATGCCTTCAGCAAGAAGATCGAAAATCACTGCCATATGCTGGCATTATCAATCACAAGCTACAATTTCTGCCGCAAGCATTCGTCCATCAAAACAACACCAGCGCAGGCAGCAGGGGTTAGTGATCATCAGTGGACCATGGAAGAGCTTGTTGAGATGATTGACGCTTATCTCAATGACCAGAAGAACAAAGCCTTTGAGGAAGCTTTCAATCTGAAGTTTCAGGCACCACGCCGGACACCAAAGGCATACACGCCAGTAGCTCCTAGAACTCCATGGTATCTTGATCCAGAAAGCGGCGGCCCTGATCCAGATGTTAAAAAGCCAGGAATCGCTTATCGTTCTGATTTACCATAATTGATCTGACCCACTACCCTTTAACTGGTGGTGCGTCAGATGGAATTAAATCGAATGAATAGCCAAGCTCGTCTGTCTGAGACTACTTCAAGAAGGATTTGAAAAACGACTTGAATGCAGGCGTAAGTTAAGAAACCTTAAAGATATGAAACAGAATAATCTCCCTTTGGGACTGGCAGGCTTTGGCTTCGTGTTTGCTTTGGCCCCGATGGGTTTGGCTCAGCAGGCTCCGAGCTATGGATATCAGCAGCCAAGATACGCTCAGCCGCAGTATCAAGTCCCGCCAGGTTATTCCGTGCCACAGCAGCAAGTTTACTCTCAGCAAGGCTACGCGCCGCCGCCTCAATCTCAATATGTGAGCCCGGCCGAGTTTCTGCCAACTTTTGGCCGAAAATTTGGCAGCATGTTCAGGAAGCTTTTTTATGGAGACGCTCCGCCAGCTGGGTATGCACAACCTGTCCCAGGATACAGTTACCCACAGCAAGGTCGAGGCAATCTCGATCAGCCACCTCAGGGCTACAGTCAACCCTACGCAGCTCCTTCGTCCCCTGCCCCAAACCCATCCTATCCGCCGAGGTATGAGGTCGCTCCGGCGCCCAAATCCACACCGCCAGCCATGCCACCGACAAGTCGGATGAACTCCGGCAGTAGCAAGACTGCGCCAACTGCGAAAAAGAAGAGTGCTCCAGCTCCGCAATCCAAGTCTAGCAAGACCAAGACGAGCACAATGCCTGAGCCTGCACGCAAATACACGCCACCAAGCATTAGCCGCGAGCCGAGTAAGCCTGAAATAGAAGATCAGCCACCAGCGTCTTTTAGCTCCCGAACTGAGCCTACGAAGCTGCCAGGCTCAAAGCCGAGTTCAGACCTAAGCTCTGGATCATCGAAAAGCACTTCTAACGGTGCAGCTAGCAGCGGTAGCTTTTTGAGAGGCAAGAAAGCCTCAAAGGAAGGGCGCGTCATTAGTCCTTACCCACCTTATCGGGAGCTGGATGTCAGCGGCTTGTCCAGCGGATCACTAGCTCTCGACCCAACGACTCAAAAGGTTTTTGAAGTGCCTTAACAAAAAAAGGCTGCGGAAATTGCACTGTGCCAGACGCAAGGGTTGATCGAAGCAGAGCGAAAGGTCTTGAATCTGTTTCGTGACCGTCTGTTGCGGGTTCACTAAGACTTTTCCAGCCCTGCAAACCTTCTGGTGTGGATCTCGTCATGTATGGTGCACAAGCCTCGAAAGATACGTCAAAGACAATAAAGACATGGTTTGACAGTGGGCGCTTCAACTCGCAACCTGTCCTTATGGGACTATTTGACTCGCTCGCAAAACAGGCCATCGGCAGCATGCTCGGTGGAAGTGCTAATTCACAAGGTGATCTCCTCAGCGGCCTCTTGAGCCAAGCTGGGGGTATCTCTGGATTGATGGATAAATTTAATCAGGCTGGCCTGAGTGACACCTTCTCATCATGGGTTGGCACAGGCGAAAATAAGGCCATTCAGCCGGATCAACTGCAACAAATCCTCGGCTCTGATGCAGTTGCCGGACTTGCTGGCAAGGTCGGTCTGGATGTGAAAACTGTCCTGCCCCTACTCTCTCAGTTTTTACCTCAAATCATCGACAAACTTACGCCATCCGGAACGGTCGAAGAATCCAATCCATCTGGTGATCAGCTGCAAAACGCTCTTGCCAGCGTTATGAAGGGTGGGCTGGGTGGCTTGTTCGGTGGTGCTGCTTAAAGCGCTGCATGTCAACGGACGTCCAAATCACGAAAAAGAAAGATTTCTTGCCTCTCACGGAGGAGCTTGAAGTCTATCTCGATCAGTTTGGGCGTCGCTTTTCATTGCCAGCCACTTATCAGGATCTGCGAGGCTTTAGTGAAAGCTACCCAATTGATGACAAGAACGGCAACCCTACACATTGGTCGAGTGTACTCTACGCTGGTGAGATTCAGAAGGAACTCTATCCGCGTCTGACCAGCATCTATTCCCTGTTAAAAACGGGTGACCTACATGCAGTGCCTCACTTGTATGTAGAACGTGTCGATTACTGCGAGTTCGGTAACTCACGACCTTTTCGTATTCGAGTGGTCAATCAATACAATGATAACTACGACCACTTTTACATGAAGACGGCAGACGCGTCTCGTGTTTACGGCTTGGAGTTAGAGCATCTGCTGTCTCCCAATCGGATCAACTACCTTGCTCATAGTGGCACCTTGGTCGAGGAGCACATCGCGGGCATTCCAGGAGATGTGTTCATCCGAGATC